>DAOWDJ010000002.1 GCA_030639065.1 archaeon | reverse complement strand
TAATGGATAAAAACAATAATATTACTTCCCATCTTTCTGGACTATTCTATAGAAATATAAATCTACTCCAAGAGGGCATAAAACCTGTATATATTTTCGATGGAATTCCACCCGAGCTCAAACAGGCTGAAATAGAAAAACGTAAAAAATTAAAACAAATCGCAGAACAGAAATTTAAAGAAGCAAAAGATAAGCAAGATATAACAGAAATGAAAAAATACAGCGGAAGATTTGTAAAGATAACAGACGACATGATTCAACAATCTAAAAAACTTCTGGGAGCATTAGGTATCCCAGTAATTCAAGCTCCGTCGGAAGGTGAAGCAGAAGCAGCTATTTTAGCACGAGCAAAAAAAGTCTGGGCAGCAGCATCCCAGGATTATGACGCTCTACTTTATGCAACTCCTTATTTAGTTAGAAATTTAGTATCCGCAAGACGAAAAAAAACTCCATCGGGTTTATACATAGATACCAAACCAGAGTTAATTGAATTTCAGCAAGTATTAAATCAGCTTCAAATCGACGAAGATCAACTTATCTGCCTTGCAATTCTCATCGGAACAGATTATAATCCAGGTGGAGTAATGGGTATCGGACAAAAAAGAGCTCTGGAAATAGTTAGAAGGTATAAGTATCCAGTCGAGATTTTCGAACAAGTACAAAAAAATTTCAATTTTGTATTTGACTGGCAAGAAGTATTTAAGCAATTCCACGAATACGAATCATCCTATATGGAAGATATCGAATTTAAAAAAGTAGACGAAAATAAAGTAAAAGAGATATTACTTTCACACGATTTTTCTGGAAACAGAATCAATTCGGGACTACAAAGATTAAGGGAGATTGACGAATTAAAAAAACAAAAAGGTTTGTCAGATTTTTTCTAACCTCGAATTACGGCATAGCTAATATATAAAATATACAATAAAACAAAAAGTATACCATCTCTTCTTCTAAGTCCATGTTTTTTCCCTATAAACATAAAGACAAAAAGCAATAAAGTAGCAAAGAACATTATCGCAATATCAAATTCAACGAACGCGGGAATTCTTAAGGGTTTAATTAATGGGACTATTCCAAGAACCCAGAGAATATTAAAGACATTACTCCCAATTACATTTCCCACAGCGAGGTCAACATTTTTCTTTAATACAGCTACGATACAGACGACCAATTCGGGTAACGAGGTACCGAGTGCAATTACGCTAGCAGCAATAAGGTATTCACTTAAGCCTAGCTGTCCAGCAATAACAACCGCTCCATCAACAACCCATCTAGCTCCAAAATAAATTCCAACAAGTCCGACAGAAATCTTCAAAAAAATCTTCAATTTAGATTTATCGAAATGAGCTATTGAAGCAATTTCTTTTCCACTTTTTTTTGTCATCTGAAATATATAATAAATAAACACGGCAAACAGCGACAATAAAATTAAAGAATCAGATCTTAGCAAAAAATCATTTCCATTCCCAAAAAAAGTTTTAGTAGTCAAGAAAAACAAAACAAAGCTAGCAAGAAGTGCAAACGGAATTTGTTTCCAAATTATTGAATTTTTAATTTTAATATTCCCAACTATAGCAGTAATCCCCAGAACTAAAAGGATATTTGCTATATTACTTCCAATTACATTTCCAAAAGCAACGCCAGAAACTCCCTTAAGTGCCGCAAATAAGTTTACAATTAATTCAGGCAAAGATGTTCCAAAGGCTACAACTGTTAGTCCAATAATCATCATGGAAACTCCAAGTTTTTTTGCCATTGAGGCAGATCCATCAACGATTAAATTTGCACTCTTTACCAATAAGTAAAGACCAACAACAAAAAGAAGATATACTAACACCATTAAAATATAATGCAAAAGCTATATAAAAGTTTAATCATTAATAATAATATGACAGCTGATTCAGAAGATATAACAACGAAAAAATCAAAATCCCCCAAAGGAATAATCGGATCAATGTTTATTATATCCATTCTTCTTACATTTATATCGCTTGGAATTATTACAATAGAACTTTTTCGTAGAAATTTCATAACAGGAGCAATTATCGGAACAAGAGGAATAACTTCCTACGCGGTGATTACACTAATTTTCTCTTCGATAATAACAGTTTTTCTATCTTTAATAAGAATAAAGAAATAAAATTTATGCCGCAAGAAGCTCTTCAGTAGTTGTATCTAAAACTTCACGATTAATATCTTGTTTGTCTTGCGCCCTTTTCTCTTTCCTTTCAGCTGCCCATTTTTTTATCCCCTTTAAAACTTGCGACGCATAAACCGGCAAAGAGATAAAAACAACCCCAACAAGAATTGCTATAATAATAGCAATAACAAGTCCCCAAGGCAAAATATAATTCCAGAAGACATCTATTAAATTTGTAAGGAAAACAGCGAGGCTAACAAACACCTTACTAATAAGAAGTAAAACAAGAATTACAAATCCAAGAATATTTCTTAATGTCACCTCAAAAAGAATCAAATCTATTTTCTTCCCAAGGAATTCAAATACCGTAAAAGTAGTATTTCCATGTATGACTAAAACAATAAAAGCAAAAATAAGTAACCATAGATTAATTACAAACAACCATGTTATCGACGGAACCATCCCAAAAACAACTTTCAACCATAACGCATTTTCTTCAAGCCACAAATTAATTCTATCAATCCTTAGCTCAGCATCAGATACAACCGGTTTATATTTATCCAAATCAACATCACCATATTCATCAAGCGGAGAATATTCTTCAATTGTATCTCCTAGTTCTCCAAGGCTCTCTTCATCTGTCAAATCACCTGATACATCTAATGCCACAACAAAGTTTGTAACTAATAAAAAAATCAATATCATCCAAATCTTTTTCATATAATTACATACTTTTTTAACTTTTAAATTTACCTAGATAAACTATTTAAACATCCAGCAGTTGAGTATAATATGAAAAGAGGAATTATTTTATTAGTTCTATTAGTTTTACTAATTAGTCCAATAATTTTAGCCACCGGAGATGGGGAAGTAGTTTTGCCAACGGATATTAGCCAAGAAGATGTTAAAGAACAGTTGACCACACTAACAGGAGGGTTGGATGAGAAAACAGAGAATGTGCTGGAGAGAGAAATTCAAATACCAAAAGAATTTGTATTTCTTTATATTGTAATTACAGGTATAGGACAGGGAGTAGAAGCAGTTAGTTGGGGGGAATTAATAGTATTTTGTCTAGTTGTACTAATTATTTTTATCATTTCTTTAGAGATACTGGAATTTACTGCCTTTGAAACAAATTGGGTAAAATATGTAATAGCCGGAGGAATAGCAATCCTACTAGCAATCACAGGCACAATTTACAAACTAACCAATTTGTTCCACGCACTAGTTGGCAACCTTGCCCATATCGTTGGAGGAGTACTAGTAGTTTTAATTTTTGTATTTGTACTAAAACCAATTTTAGATAATATAAAAAATAGAAAAAAAGTTCTAAAAGCTAAAGAACTTGGAATCAAATCTGGGGCCGCATTAAAAGGTTTAAGTAAAATAACTGAAAAAGTTGTACATGCATCTAAAGAATAAAAAAGAATCTCTAAAAAATTAAAGAGATAAAAAATAAAATCTAATAATTATTTTGCAGCATCAGCCGCAGCTTTTGCAGTTTTAACATCTCCAACAACTTTAGCTTTAGCCATTTCAAAAGCACCCTCAGCAGCCTCGGCTTTAGCTTTATATTTAAGACCCTTCATTTTTCCCTTAAAAAAAGTTCCAATAATGAAAAATCCTATTGCAAGAAAGATAGCTATGGTTGTAGCAATAGCAACTGATCCTCCAGCAATAGCCATAAACCCAGCAACAATTAATGTGACACCTCTTGAGACCGCAGTAATAACCGCAATACCACCAGCAATACCATATTTAACCCATTTGCTTTCAAAAGCAGAAAATGCAAGAATATCATAAGCTGCAGCAAATATCATAACTAAAACAGCAAGTGATGCTATAAATGTAGACCATGACTGCCCAAAACCCATGAAATTGATAAATGCAACAAGCCACGCAGGTTCTGTAATTACAGCAGAAACTCCAGGAGTTGTTTCCACAATCCCTTCTTCAGCCACAACAAATTGCATAGCAAACATAAGCATAAACATACCTAGCACACTAAGTGCTAAAAATTTCTTTGTATTTTTTTCCATATAACCCCCTTTCACATTTATATTTGAATGTGAAATCCTATTTCTAATCGGATTCCTCACTCTTGTATCTAAATATGAAATTCGGTTCCTAGAAATCGAATCCCCAACTCTTTTACTAACCATAAAAAATACAAGAGCTTCTTACTTATAAACTTTCCTCACTGTATTCATTGAGAACAAGTAGCATCATTTTTATTTATATCCTCATAAAATAATATTACAATCTTGCAGCTATGGGCAATTGTTGTAATTACCGAATGATAACAACTAGAAAGATTTATAAAGAGTTTAATTCTTACTTTGTAATGGTAAAAACAAGTACAAAGGCGGTAATTGGAGTAGCTATGTATGCTGCGTCAACTGTGGCTGGTTTTGCTGAGGATATTAAAAAGTCTTTTAAAGATAGCGGAAAAACATATCTCTTATCACAAGATAAAATTATCACTTGGGAAGATAATGCAAAGTTGATTTATAGGCAAGATGACAGCGGAGACTGGTTTTACGACAAAAATGATAATAAATTAAATGATAATAACGAAGATTATATGTCTAACGATTTTAGGATAAGAGCTGAGCGTGCCAAAAATCTTGAGAAACTAGCGGAGTTTGAATACCAGAGTAATAGACCTGACGAGAATAAAGGAAAAACTTTTGAATATGAGTTATGGAGCGATGGAACAATTTCGCAGAAGGATAAACCAAGTGTAACCTTTTCACAGAACTGGCGTTATGATAGTGATGCTAAGGGAATAATGACATGGATGCATGACGAGTTTAATGAAAAAGCCAATAATCAAATTAAGGATGCATTCGGAAGTTTAATTGATAGATATAACACCTCACAGGAAGAAATTAAAGAATTAAAGAAAGAAAGAAAAGAATTAACTGATATTGTTGAATACCATGCAGACGGAAAAGGGAATGTTGCTTTTGTTGTTGATGCACTTATGGGAGATGGATTTGGATATGCAGGAATTGGAGCATCTATGAAGCTATCAGATAGATTGGGTCTTACAGGAACAATTTTAGCAGGAGCAGCTAAGGACAAAGTTTTAGAAACAATAACTACAGAATCATCACCAATGGGGATATATGGAGAAGCAATAAAAGAACAAACAAATTTAGAAAAATTAGGAGCTTCTTTAGAACTTGCAGTCAATCTTGGAAAAGGATTTAATTTGTCTCTTGGAGGAGGAGTTATGCGTGATAAATGGGATGAGGAGATTGTGGAAAGATTTTATCAAGGAGAGAATATACTAAATGAAGTTTCGTCATCAAACACAGACTCACAAGTTTCAGGATTTATTCGTGGAGGAATAGGAAAAGAATTTGGAGAGTCAGGATTTGCAATGAGAGGTATAGTAGATTATAACCCAGTAGATCAAACATTTGCTGCGGGCATGGGATTCTCATATAGGCCTCAAGTAAAGGGAAAGCAATAAAATGAAATCATCAAAAATTCTATTTACACTATTGACTGGAATGTTTTTAATTAGTTTTGCAAGTGCAACTAGCTGTTACACAACTTTTGTTGGCACAGAGATTTCTCGAAGTACTTCAATAACTGAGGGGGATACTATTGATTTCGAAGTAAATTTCATTTCGTTCGACCCTTCAATTTATCTTAACATAAAAATGTATGACTCAGATTATAATTTAGTTTACACTTTTGAAAATAAAGAGATACCAACTACCCCAAGCTATAAAACTTATTCTATAACTCCCGCAATTTATGATACTCCAGGAATATATAATATAATCGTTTATGGCTATGATGTTGAATTAACTCTAACAGTAAATGCAGTCCCAGAAACTCTAGATACGACAGCTCCTATTCTAACTCTATTAGGAGATAATCCAGTAACTATCGAAGTAGGGGAAACCTATACAGATGCAGGAGCAACGGCACTAGACGAAACAGACGGAGATTTAACATCAGCAATTATAATGACATCAACAGTCAACATAAATGCAGTTGGTATTTATGCAGTAACATACAATGTACAAGATTCCTCAGGAAATGCAGCTATAATTACAAGAATAGTAAATGTAGTTGACGATGACAACGATGACGATAATGACGATGATGACAATAATGGTAATGACAGTAATGATGACGAAGAGGATGGTAACTCTTATTATGAACAGTTATACCTAGAACAAGTTGGATCAAAGACGTCTAGTTCAAAAACAATTTACCTAAACGAATATATAGAAGAAGAGCAAAAATCATGGTTTCAAAAATTAATAGACACAATAATTAATTTCTTTAGAAAATTATTTGGTAATTAATAAGAACCTTTTGATACTCGGACAATACGTTTCACGTATTTTTTCTCTAACTGTTTAAATATATCAGGAGCATAATTATCCTCATTTTTTCTCAAATCTTTTAATTGTTTTCTCAATCTCGCAAGATGTGTTTCTCTTCCTTCAATATTCATATTTTTTCTTTCTTGCATAACAATCGCCCTCCTAATAGTCCCATCAAATAAGAAAAAGAGAAATGCCGCAATTGCGCTTAATAAATATATAAAAGATACCTGTCCCAAACTATCATACCTAACGCTCCAAATTGTTATAAAAACGACCATATAAAATATCCAAAGAGTTTTCCTGACTGTCGCACTTTTCTTAAAGCTCTGAACGAATGTAAAATAAATCAAAATAGGAAGAGCCGCGCTAATTGATACTCCTAGAATTGAATAAGGAAGGAGAACAGTTCGTAATAATTCACCAGATAAGAACCTCGTAGACAAAAGGGATACTGAGACGGAGACAATCCAAATAACGATATCATTACCTTTAAAGATATCCATTCTGGAAATGATGAGATACACAATCGCTAAAATAATAGCTAAAAATAAAATCTTTTCAAATAATAAATCAGAACCTCCGCCAAGAATTACGGAGAAAAACGGCCCAAGCATTCCCTCAACAGCAGCGATTAATTGATTCATTCCCTTACTTAATCCACTCGCCAAACTCGTCTGAGCTGAAACAAAGCTAGATAAGAATAAAACAAATGCTGACACACCCAATCGCTTTTTCATATTTATTAAGAATAAAAGAACTTTATAAATTCTCCGCAGAGAATTTAGGCATGAAATATCTTTGATGTTACTTTATAAATTCTCCGCAGAGAATTTATCCATAAACTTTTTTAAAGCTACTTTATAGAATTTTCAGAATTATTTTGATTTTCTAATCATTTCTCTTTTTTTACTTGCAGTTTTAATCCTTGCTTTTAGGTCGGCTTCATCGATGAGACCTTTACTATATCTTGCCCTAGCATCCTCTATTTTATCAGTTTGTTCATCAATTAAAGACTCTTTAATATATTCTTGACCTTTTTCAATTTTAATTTTTGTCATTAACTTATGAATCGTTCCATCAAATATCAACATGGCTAATGCCAATCCTGCAGTCACCAAATAAATATAGGCAAATGGACCAATCTTAGGCGCAATACCAGTATCTCCACTTCTGATCGCCCAAAGCCCAATAAAAATTACCATAAAGAATATCCAAGAAACTTTTCTCATAGTTTTATTAAAATCCTTTACAACAAAGAAATACAATATAAACGGAAGTCCAGCAGTTATAGCGATACCGAATGCAGAATAAGGCAATAATATAGCAGTGACAATCTCAGAGTTTCCAATCCATCTAACCGCAACAATAGAAACAGCAATACTGACAACCCACAATACCCACCCACTCTCACTAAAAAAAGGAATTTGTTCTAAGGATTTCCATACAATAGCAAATATGATTATTAAAAATAATATCTTTGCAACAAAGATATTTCCATGCCCAGTTTCTCCAACAATTACTTCAAGGGCTGGCTCAAGAATATCATAAGTCCCGCTGATAATTCCCTGCATTCCCTCAACAATTCCAGCAGCGGAAACAATTCCAGCGCTCATAGAAATAAAAATCATCCCCAAAACAAAAATACCAAACATCTTTTTCATATTAATCCAACATCTCTTTTATTTATAAACATTTAGTCTTTTCTATAACCTACAACTTTTCTCTTTTTCCCAACACCTTCATAAATTGGAACTTCATCTACTCCGCTCTTTCCTTTCTTTCGACTAGGTTTTTCACTATCAGTTAAAGAAATTACAACACCAACGATAATTCCAGCAATCCCTGCACCAACAATATAATTTGGACTTATTGTTTCCAAAATTTCCAAATCCAAACTAATCATACCGAAACCCAAAGCCATTACAAGAATACCTATAATAGACACAATATAACCCACCAACTTCTTCATAAGATATACAGCGAACGATTGTTTATAAGTTTTCTGGAAAAAACTAGTCCAGTCCACAAATATATATAAACTCCAATTTCTCTTTGGATACATGAACAAATTCATAGGAATATTAGCTGGATTGGTTTTTTTAATAGCACCAATTTATGCATGGATTATAGATTTTGCAGGGTTCGGAACAGCGGCTCTAATGTTCTTAAAAGGTGGATTGGTTTGGCTATCTTTAGGGATAGGAGTAGTTCTACTTTTGATCGGAATAATGGGGCTTAAAGATTAATCACAATAATTTCTATAAAGTCGAGTTTCTCTAGTCGTATATGGATAGTTTATGTATCAAATGCAAAGGCAAAGGGCTTTGCGGGAAATCTTGTAGAATTTTAAATAAATTTATAGATAATGTCCCAAAGCCGAAACTTCATTTCTCAGGAAAGTCTGCCCCAGAACTTTTTGTCGGAAGGATTGGCTACCCCTATGTGAATTCCGGAATTTTGGCCCCATCAGAAAACGACAACATTTCAAATTTCGCAACAGCTGAAGAATGGTCGGCAAATAATTTTTCGATTGAAAATGTTTTGAGATTACGAGGTCAACTAATCTATGGTAAATCTAAAATGAATATCAAGTCCGAATCAAGATTAAAACAAACTACTCAAGAACTTGCCCTTTCATCAAAGCCGGTTTTAACAGAAATCTTTCTAAAGAAAAAACCCGTAACAACATTTACTTCTGATGCAGTTTTTAGACCAATGACAAATCCCGCACCATTAAAAAAAGCAGTCCTTGAAGAAAACCCACAAGTTACAAAAAAAGTAGACTACCTAACTTCAGATTATGATGTTAAAGCGACTACCGCCCTCGAAGAACTCTATAAATCAAACATCAAAGTTGACCATCTCCAAAAATTATTATCTATCGGGCTTCTCGGAACAAAAATAAAGAGAAAAATGGTTCCAACGCGATGGAGTATAACAGCCACCGACGATACAATTTCAAAACAACAGCTTAAAAAAATTAGATATTTTCCAGAGATTAACAAGATAACTTTATTTTCAGGAAACTTCGTAGGTAATTACATAGAGGCGTTACTTCTCCCTGGATATTTTTCGTTTGAAGCAATCGAAGCATGGATAGCAGGGAATGTATTTGAGGGAGAAACGACACAATTAACACAAGATTACGAAGGATTTAACGGTCGGAAAAAATACGCTTTCGAAGTCACTGGCGGTTACTATGCAATGCGTCTTCCCCTAACAGAATATTTAATAAAAATAAAACGCCAAGCCACGGTATTTATGTTTAGGGAAATCCGTCCAGAGTATTATGCTCCACTCGGAGTGGGGATTGTTAGAGAAACTACAAGGCGAGCATTTTCAAACCAACCAAAATACTTTGATTCAATAGAAGAAGCATTAAAGGATATGCAAACAAGAATACAAATATCAATTAAACAAATCCAACAAAAATCCTGGATATTGGAAAATTACGGAAAGCAGAAATCTCTTTTCGACTTCTAATTCAAGATACCAATTAGAACGCCTTCAATAATTCCAGCAATCAACAGCAAAGGAAACACAACAAAAACAAAAAATCTTAATCCCTCCATAATGTTATACTTCAATTTTCCTTTTTTTGATTTCTTATTAACTATTGACATTCCGATTTTTAATCCGATTCCAATAGAAAAAATAATAGCGGGCAGTTCAAAAATGCCATGAGGTAATAACTGCCACATAACTAATAATCCTTCTTTCATGGCAGATTCTCTAGCGACGAATCCGAGCAGGTACCCGTTTGTAATCCCCATAATTAAAGGAAAAATGCCAAATGTAATACCTAAAATAATTGCCATAAAACTTGCTTTCAAATTATTAAAGAAGATAAATCCAATCAATTCAATTACACTTTTCCCCTCAAGTGTTTTAATTATTTCTGCAATAAAATTAAAAATTTGTTCTCTAAAAAACATTGGATAAATAAATCCCACTAAGAACATTAGAGAAAAAATTCCAACGGCAAAAACAATATACCATCGTGATTCATTTAAAAATTTCCAACATAACGAATAATTTTTAGAGAAAAATCCAGATTTCATCGTGTAAAATATCTACTAATCATTTTAGTTTTCCCAGGGTACTTCTTTTTTAGGTGAAATCCATAACCAAGCCCAATAATCAATCCCCCAAGATGCGCTATATTACCAATTGGTAGACCAAGCCCAAGAGAGAGTCCCCATAACCCAAACATCAAAAATCCCATAGCTGCCCACATTGGCATTGGAATAACAAAAAATACCAAGACAGGTAATTTTGGAGTTAAAACTGCGAGCAATCCACCGAGTGCCATAATTGCAGCACTCGCACCAACGGCAGAAGCTAAAGGACTCCCAATGATTTTTGCACCGAGTACACTATTTCCAAATAAGCCCGAAAGAACGACAAAAAATAATCCAGCAAAGAGTCCACCAACAAAGTATAAACTAATAAACCGTTTCTTTCCTATTAGCTTCTCTACAAAATTTCCGATAAACATCAACGAAATCATATTGGCAAACAAATGAAAAAGGGTATTTGGTGCATGCATAAACATACTTGTGACAAATGTCCATAGATTCCGTCCTGTAAGAATTGTCGCAGGCATTAGAGCGACCCATGAAATTACAGTCATCTCATCTATTAGTCTCATTAATACGAGCACAAAAATAAATACAATCACATTAACGAAAATTATAATACCAGTATAAGAAAGATTTAACTTGGGTAAAATATTCTTAGAATGGCTTTTTTTTAATGAAGTACCCCTTCTATTAAATTTTTCTTCAAACCATGTTCCCATTTCAATAAAAGCTCTAGAAAAACTATTTCCCCCTATGGAGTTTCTTTTTTAACTTCTTAACTAAATTCTTTTTCTTGACAACTTTTTTAACAGCTGGCTTTTTCTTGACAGTTTTTACAGGTTTCTTTTTTGCACTTTTTTTCACGGGAGTTTTTGGTTTCGTCGCTTTCTTCTTGACAGCTTTAACAGGAGTCTTCTTTTTAGTAATTTTCTTAGTTGTCTCAATTTTAGCTTCAGCTATTTTTTTTCTAGCAGCCGCTCTAACTATTTTCATTAATGCCTTCCTTTCATTCTCTTCTTTTTCATTTTTCTTATTGATTCTTGCTCTCTTTTTAGATTCCTTCTCCCGAATTATTTTAAGTTCTTCTCTAATCATATCCAAATTTTTCTCTGTTCGAGTTATTCGTGCCTTCATATCTCTAATTGGTTTGCTGTTATCAGATAGTTCATAAACTTCAGCACATTCATCACAACTAAATCCATTTTCTAATGCTTTCTCTTCGCTGACTTCGATACCACACGGGTTACAAACATAAAATCTCTTTGTCTCTCTACTTCCGAGAACATGATTAAAACTATCAATTTTCTCAATTAAAGAAGACTCCAATTTAACCAAACATTTCTCTGTCTTCAGTGTCCAGTAATAAATATACCAACCTTTTCTTTTATCTTTTTTTCTAATAAAGGAAACAAGTCCATCAGCCGACAATTTATATAAAATATTTCGGACCTGGTTAATTGTTAATTCCATTTTTTTTGCAATCAAAAATTCATTAACGTCTTTTTTCCCAAATAAAATATCAACAATTCGTCCAGTGTTTTCACCAGCCATTTCTTCGACGAGGTTATGTAGAAGTTTAACTTGCATCTCTACTAAAATAAATTTTCATTTATATACCTTTCCAAAAGGAGGGTCTTTATCTCGAAGAAGTTATCTTATTTGAAAGATTATATCTAATTATCTATCGTTGTCATTTTATAGTTACTGTAAACCTATAAAAAAGAAATCACCTAAATCATATCATGGGACTATTTAGTAAAAAAGAGGAAATACCTAAAATTCCGTCAGCACCAGCATTGCCGAAACTTCCAAAAATAGCAAAAGAGGAAGAGGACAAAAAATCTCTTCCAGAACTCCCGTCTTTCCCATCAAATTCAAAGAATGAAAATATTAATCAAGAGTTGGTAAAATCAGCAGTGACTGACATACCATCTCCTGGAGAAAATGAGGTGAATGTGAAGATTCCAGAAGGAATTCAGTTTGGGGAAAAACCAAAAGGGGAATCGACAATTCCCCTGGAGCCTTCTATGCAGAATTCAATATCAGAATTACCAAGAAAGACATTGGAGTTAACTCCATCTTCTCCGATAGGGCCAGATTCTAGAGAAATCGAACCAATTTTTGTTAGGATTGATAAATTCCAAATAGCACAAAAAAACTTTGGACGAATTAAAGACAAGATTAAAAATATAGAATTAGTTCTCAGAAAAATAAAGGATGTAAAATCACAAGAAGAGGTCGAACTAAAAAGTTGGGCTGAAGACGTCGAAAAAATCAAATCTCGATTGACTGAAATAGACACAGATATTTTTAGTCAGATCTAATATGGCAACTAAAGAAGAACTCTATATTTCATTTAATCCAGAGGATTATAAAACAAACAAGTCAAATATTTTAATGTGTCGAGCCAATCTCCTTGAAACTTTAAAACGGTTACATAATTTAAAAGTTCTGTCAAAG
>DAOWDJ010000018.1 GCA_030639065.1 archaeon | reverse complement strand
TTTCTTTCCTCCACCGGTATTCTCTCCAAAAAATTTCAAAAAAGTTTTGGGTGTATTTTGAACACCTGTATCTGTACTATATATTGAAATGTTTTGTGTTCCAGAACCTTCAATAGCCAAGTGGTCTCCAGGACTACTAGTCCCAATTCCTACGTTGCCTGAATTATAATCAACAAACAAATCGTCACCAACTGTAAAGTTAGAATTAACAACTAAATTCCCAGTCATCGTGTCGCCGTCGATATTAACCCAAGAATCAGTACAAGTAACTGTATCATATAATTGAGTCAAAGCAGAACCAGCAGGACAAGCAGCAGGGTAGTCTTCTAATGAAGCCCAGCTTATTTTTCCAAAAAACCAAGATAATGTATTTGTCAAATTAAAAGCCCCTGTGTCCCAATTATCTACCAAACTTCGAGAACCATAAATATCTAAAAACGAGCTCGTATCAACTCCTGCTCCTCCTACACCATCTCCACTTCTTAAATCAATTAATGCACCAACTCTCCATGCAGAATCATCTCTTTTCCCACAATAAGCCCAGGCAACAGACCAGACATTTTTATCAGTATCTGGCAAAGTAAAAGAAATTGGATTTTCAATCGTATCAATGCAACTAGCAAAAACTGGAAAAGTATCGTCTGTTGTTAAAGGAACTAATTGATGAATTGCTGTGTCTGTTCCACTCGATACAACTCCAATAATATATCGTCTGTATAAATTACTAGGACATGCCGCCGTATCAGTTCCATCGTCGCAAACACTTAAATTTAAACCTGTCTGATTGGTATGAACCCAATCTCCACCTGAATGATAAACAAGATGTACTCCATCTTCAGTTGTATTTTTTGCATCAGTATTAAGAACTGAATTAATGTAAGTATATTTTCCTGAAGATAAAGCATAACCAGGAAACGTTCCTTCTGAAACATCAATTCCAGATGAAATTTTTAAATGATCAGTTTCAACATGATACCTTCTGGATTTTCTTTCACTTGCAGCCATTAAACTCGCGCCCTTTATTTCTTCAATAGCTCCATCAATTGCATAGACATCAAAAAACCTAGAATATTCACCAGGACTAATATCCATATTAAAAAAGGTTTCAAACGTAGTTGATTGAATTGTACAATTATCATCAATATAATAAATGGAATGTCTATTGTCTGAAACATTAATCGAACCAGCAGGAATACTACAATAAATTGAATCAAGTTCATTTACATTATGGATTCTGTGAATTGTACTTGGGTATGTGACTTCTAAAGCTTCATTATAAGTAACATTAATACAACCACATCCTTCAACATTTTCATCTGATTGGATTATTCCTGAATTAATTGAACCATCAATAGGCTGTCCTGAATAGTAATCCGCTGTGACATTTTCCCCAGACATATTTGAAGTAATATGAAAATCTAATTTTTGTGTCCACGGATTATATTGAGTCCGATAATTATAAGTTGCCGAAACAATCATCATCGAAGCTACAACTAAAACGAGAACTATAAATATGTTTTTTGATTTCATGAATATGATAATAATGAATGATTATTCCAAATATTTGTAAAGTTTGTATTACCTTCTGCAAAAATAACTGAGGTCGCATTTGTTCCAGTATATTCTAATTTTCTAATCTGCCAGACTGCTTTGGATGTGTCTGCCCCTGGGAGAGAAAGCCCAATATATTCTGGCAAACCCTGAGCTGTGTAAGCCATTCGTTGAGTATACTTTTCAACTTGAATAACTACTTGCTCGTTCGATTGTTCGTTATATTCTGTCATTGATTTAATCCTCTAATTTTTTAGGTTTTTTATAAAGTTCTACAATATCAAATTCATAAGTGAATAAGATTTTCTCTTCAGGGTACCATTCTTTCCTTTCCTCATCCGTAATTGCATGCGCATATCTTAGCTGGATAAAATCATTAATATTAATTTCGTGCGGCTCTCTTAACTGAATAATTCCGTAAGCTTTATTATCTGAAATCAATTCCATATCTTTGCCAATATATTTTTTTAATTCTTTGACTTCTTTTTTAGATCTAATAATTTGTTTCTTAATCCCTTTCGATAATAATTCCGCATGTGGGGAAATTAAATTTAAAGTTGGAAGACTTTTTTTTGTTTTTGTCGGTTTTATTTCTGCTGGAATAATTGGCTGACTTAGATTTTCTGATTTAGGCTTTGGCTTAGGTTTAGGTTCTGGTTTTTCTTTAGGCGAAGTTTCTTCGTCTTTCTTTTCTTCTTCTTTTTCTTGTATTTCTTCATCAGTTTTTGAAAAAGGAATTTCATCGATAACTAATTCCGGGCAATCCTGGATATGATTGGCTTTCATTAAAGGAAATAAAATTTGTTCTTCAAAAAATAATTTTAATTTTGTTTGATTTTCTTCTAAGCTTGGCTTAATAATTTTTAGTAATTCAGGAGCTGCTTTTGAAACATCTTTAGCTGAACCTAATAAGAAAAATCTTGGAATCCCTGTTGCAGAACAGATTAAGTTTGTAAAATTGTTAGTATAATCTTCCCCTTTCCCAATTGAAAATGCTTCCAATAAATTAACTTTATAATTTGGTGGATGGATAAATTCAGATTTATAATTTAATCCTGAAACTTGTTTAGCAGCATCATCTAATTGTTCTTTTGTTGGGGGCCTGCCATCAATCCCCCCTGAAATAGTAATATCATATAATGGAAATCCATGTCTGAAAATAGCTGTTGCTATTCCTTCTTCAATATTCATTAATCTCCATGTGGTTTTGTAAACTGATTCTATTAAAGAAATTCCAATAATTTCATCCCCGATGTTTTTGAAAGGAAGGAAGGCAATATCTTCAAAGGCTAGTTCTTTCTTTTCTTGATTTATTTGTTGAACCCATCCTTCCGGATTTCCTTTGCTGTCCATTTTAACGCTATTACTAAATCCCTTTTCTCCAGATCTTATTAAATCCATAGAAATTGGATGAATCTTTTTGAAAGAGACATATTCTGTTTTACCTTTATTCCATTGTGGATCAATAAAAGATGTTCCAAATAATTCTGCATCAATCCACCAACTCCTTAATAATGTTCTTAATGCTAATAATCTACTCTCCGGGCAAGGATGCAGTTTTGCAAGGAACTTGGCAATAACTTTTTCTGTTTTTGGGTCGTCTGTTTTAATGTTTACGTTTGGGATTGCTAGGGCAGCCCTTAGAGTTATAGCTTGAGCAATTAATGGGTAACGTCGGTAAGTTGTATATAATAACTTCTTCCCTTTCTTTGTCTGGAAATCGATATTGTCAAACTTGAAGGTTTCGAGTGCTTGTGCTGAGAAAAGTGAATCTGGCTTTTTGGGGAAATACTTTGAAAGTTTGTTTATGAAAGTTGGTTTTTCTTCCAGTTTTGGTAATGTCATTAAATAAATCTTCCCCTATTTATTTTGTTTTTCATTATTTGAATTTCCTGTTTAAATTGTTTTTCATATTGAAAGTAAGATGTTAGATTATTAAAACTTATTGGTGTGTTGTGCTGTGTGGGTGTTTGGGTGAGGGTGTGTGTGTGAAAAACTCAAAAAAAAATTGGAGCGAGAGGTGACCAGTTAATAACATATAGACCCCCGCAAATGGTTCTATATATGTATGATTAGTATGATTAGTATGATTAGTATGATTGATATGATTAGTATGATTAGTATGATTAGTATGATTAGTATGATTGATATGATTAATCTAATGCTATAACTGATTGTCCTCGACGTTTGACTATTGTTCCAAACTCTTTAGCTTTCTTTCTTTCCTTCCTTCTTGCTTTCTTTCGTTGAACCTTAGCTCTACGTTTTCCTTTGTTTATCATTGTTGAGATTGATTAGTTATAATTAGTTGGGGTGATTCAAAAGGATTACTGGATTGCATTTGATTGAACTGCTCAACCTGTGGACTGGCTGAACTTACTGCATAAAATAGTTCTGCTGTTTGAGGTAGGGCATTGACACATAACGTTAGAGCTATTACAAAATCATCGTGACCTACATGAGTAAATCTTCCATAGGTTGAATTAGCAGCTGATGGATTCTGTGCTTCAAATCTTATGTTCTTTAATTGTCTTATTAGTTTTTCACAGAAAGGAAAATGTATTTCTTTTCTTTCGAATTTTAATAGTAGGGAATTAATTAATCCTGTCTTGGAATTCTTAATTCTAGTTGTGAAGTCTACTCCTTTTACTTCTGTTAAAAGATTGTGGTCTGCAATGGAGTTCCTTAAATCTTCTGTTGGCTTATCTCCAATTCCTGTCTGGTCTATATGAATTTTAGTGACGTGAAACTTCTTTGCTATATCTTCTATTTCTCTTAAAGCATTTGACCAGAACCTTCCATCTTGTAAGTATACTATTTCTTTTACGAGGTCGATATGAATATGATTTAATTCTGCATGACCTACGACAACAACTGTTGCATCCCGTCTTCTTCCTAAGTCCACCCCCATAACATATTCTATTTCATCTGAAGGATAGTCTGTAAATTTCTTTCCGAACTCTGTTGCTTCATCTATAATATTTTGAGGGAATACTGCAAATCTATCATCCATAAATTCAGCCATATATTCTTGATCAAATTCTGATTTGGTTAGTAATTCTTTTTCTTCATCAATCTCTTTTTTATCTAGTAATTTGTTATCGTAAGTTGTGACTCTATAGGACTCATAAACTTTTGAATGCCAGTCCTTGTAAAAATGATTGTGGCCTGCTGTTGAAGAAGCGACGATTTCTTTTGCGGAGTTTGATAAACGAATAGGCCTTATTGCTTTCATCATTATGTCCGGGATAAATGCATCTTCATCTCTGATTAATAATTTAATCTTTGCACCATGTCCTCTGATTGAACGAGATGTTCTTGTTGCTGACTTTGTTATAATTACTCTCCCATTAATTTTAATTTCATATTTCTTCGATTGAATCCGGATAGATTTTTTTATGAAAGGATTGATACAAGAAATAATATCTCTAATTGAATCCATTATAATTTCACATTGTTCCCATGATGGAGTAAAAATTATTATTGACTCCTTTTCTTTAATTTGAGTTAATGCAAACCAAACTGAGAAGATTGATAGCATTGTTGTTTTACCCCACCGTCTTCCTGCTGCTATACAAATTCTTCTTGCTTTTGAACGCATAATCTTTTCTTCTGTTTCTGAAACACAGGGGAGATTTAAAACGTGGGTTGAAAATAAGACTGGGTCTAATAAAATTGTATTTAATTTTTCTTTGGATAATTTTTTTAATTCCATTATTTTAATTTCCTGTTTAAATTGATTTTCATTTTGTTTATTCCTTGCTTATGTAATGTGGTTTGTTTTTGTTGATGTATGTGTTCAATCCTCTTCCTGATTTAGCTAATGATGCCATGGTATAAAATTGTGAAATACTATTTAGATAATATTTTGAATATCTGTATTCTACTCCATTCTTGAACATTATAGTTAAAACACTCGGACCCACTTTGTAGCTGACTATTGATGAATTTCCACTTAGATTAGCGTATCTTGTTAATGTTACCACTATTTGTTTAGGATGTTAGAATTTAAAAATTTATCTTTTATAAGTCGGGGGCGGAGCCCCCGAGCGAAGCGAGGCGGGGGGGCACGAAGAATATCGTGCCGGGGGGATTGACGAGACGTCAATAGGGGCGCGGGGTTTTCCCCAGACCGCGCCCACTTTTTTAGCATAGGAGCATAAAAAAAAGCCGCACAAGGCGACTGATTTAAATTATCTTGGTGTATGAACACAAGTGTTACTCCAAACACCTTTTGAGAATAAGATACATTCTCTTTCAAATTCAGGTTCATTTGTAATTAAAGCTACTGCGACAATTACTGCTAGTCCAAGTAAGACTAGACCTATTCTTTTCCAATTTGTTTTCATTTTATTTTTCTCCATTTTATTTATTTATTTTTATTTAGAGCCTCCACTCTGCAAGAGTAGTGGAGGCGATTTTAAAAGAAGGCATAGAAAAAGTGGCGAGCGGAGGAGCTTGCGACGACCTCTGCCATAGGCGTGGGAAGATTTAAGCGATTTTTAGCGAAGCGTGCCCGTAGGGCAAAAATCCCTTAAAGCCTTCGCTAAGCCTTTTTCCTGCCGGACTAAGTTACACTCTACTGGCTGAAGTGCCAGTAGAAGTGTTTCCTACATTCCCTAAGATATAAGACTTCTAAAGTTACGCTAGTAGTTCATATAAAGCTTTCTACGTTAGCTTAAACCATTGAGTTACGTATTTGTACGTTGAGTTGGTTAAAGCTCGGCTCTGCTTCTGTCTGCTTGAAAAAGGTGCGCTTGAGTTTGGGGGTCGGGGCGAAGCCCCGAATTGGTTTCCTGGGAAACCATTAGTTCGGGCGTAAGCCCGAAATTAGTTTCCTGAGGGAAACTATTAAAGGAAGGGGGTGGGTTGAACAGGACTTTTGGAGCGAGAGTTAGAAAACCGAGCGATACAGGGAAAGTTAAATCGAGTGAGAGAAAGTTGCGAAGCGTACGCACAAATCGATTTGTGCGAATTTTCTCGTCCGATTAAAAATAAATCGTCTTTTGATTTCCTGTCAAAAGTTTGCATAAGAACTTATGCGAATGCTTACGATTTGTGCCACTGTTTATGTTCGCCCGTCGCCGTGCGAAGCTACGCGAGTTGCGCGGACACTTTTGCTGGTGAGTGGAGGAGATTTCTCGACGGAGCGAAGGTTTTTGACATCACGCGCAGAGGAGGTAAGGAGGTGAATGCGCGTGAGAATAAAACCCGAAGCCAGCTGGCGAGTTTGTAATTAGAAATAAAGTTATTCGGTGAGGCGAATAACGTAAATTTACAAACGAGCGGGTAATTTTAGGTCAGCGTCGCTGAACGCACACAGCGACGACAAACAGAGTTCCATGAGAAGTTGAGGGGTGGACAGCGTCGGTGTTTGTGGAAAAGCGGAGCGAGTGAGAAGGAGTTGGACTGAACGGAAGTGAAGTTCAGCGACGACGAGGGAGCGGAGCTTGATTAAAGAAAACTTGAATTTCGGGTGTTTAGGGTACAAGGGCTGTACCCCTCGAATTTGGGGGGTAGGGGAGCTATACGGGTTTGAGGTCACTAAAGGGGTCTTCGCTTTTGTCCGAAACGCCCTCAGCTTCCTTAATTTCATTCTTTACTTTTTTCTTGACTTCCAGTAAGGAAGTAAGAAGAGAAATCTTTAATTTTAAATCTTTATCTGGTAAATCATCCTCACCAAGGAAAATCGTAACGAGTTCAATTTGCGTTGAGATTCTTAATAAAAGGAGAGTTAGTCGTTTAACCGAATAGTTTTTATCTTTTATAACAATCCGAGCATTTTGGTAAGCTTTAGATTTTAATGCCATAGTTTTTTATTAAAAAGTGAAATTCATGCCCTTTTTCTTGAAAGTTAGTAAGAATAGTTAAGGTTGCTACCATATTCTATAAAACCCTGTAATTTAAAGTTACTAGGTTTGTGGGAAAACCATAGCAACCCTAACTAATTCATGAATTTTCCTTTATTTCCCCTCCAAATTCTGTCTTTAATTTAATCCCTTCCCAAACATATTCCTGTCCCGATATTAGTGATTTTCTCCCCTCAATCGCCCCAAATAAGTCTTCCAGAACAATTTTAATCGATTTGTCAGAAGTTCCCTTAACTTTATATTTTTTACAATATTTCACAAATTCAGACCTCAACTTTCTTTTTTCAATCCATCCCTCATAATCTCCTTCAATTTTATCTAAAGCAAAAGCTGTGAAACTATCCGACTTTCTAATCCACAAATCCTTGACCTCAGAAGTTCCCTTTGAAAAAGAAAAATCATTATTTTTTAACAACCTATCCAACCCATCCAAAGCACTATTCAACAGCCCCGATAATTCTTTTTTTGTTGTTAGTTTATCAATAATATTAATATCTCTAAATTTCAAATTTGTTTTATCTAAAATATTTTGATATTCTTCTTTGCTAACAAATTCAAATGGAAACTGCAATAAAATCCATCGGGACCAAAACCCTTTAGAAAAATCATAAACACGAGGTAAATCATTACATGCAAAAATCTGTTTGCTGTAATTAACAAAAAACAAATCCCTTAAATACTTTCGTTTAGCTCCAATCATATCTCGTCCTGTAATCTCCTTGAACAAACCCGTATCTCTAAGTGAAGTATTTGACAAGTCCCCTGACAGATTAACCATTTTTCCAAACAACTCACATACCGACGACGATTCCGATTTTAATTGTGACAAAGAAACAGAACAGCAATTACTCGCCCCTAGAAAGTTTTTCAACAAACTTAACAATTTCCCTTTTCCATTTCTCCCATTTCCAACTAACATAAATGCTTTATAGATTGCATGGTCTCATGATCAACAAATTGGAAGCAAGGCAAAGATAACAGAACACTCTGAT
>DAOWDJ010000011.1 GCA_030639065.1 archaeon | reverse complement strand
TGGCGTAAAGTGCGCGATGATTTTCGTGATGTACACCGGAACTACAGCAGACCCCAAAAAATTATACAATAATCAAGTAAGTAAGTGGAGGGTTACCTGTCAAATAAACGAAGTAATAGACTTAATAGAAACATATACAGAAAACAAGATTGTAATGGTAGGGCTAAGGAGAATAGAGATAAGCCAATATCCGTTAAAAGCAATTAGGGAAGCAATTATTAATTCTGTAGCACATCGAGATTATTCAACATTTGACTCTTTCATTAATGTTAGATTATTTGATGACCGGTTAGAAATAATAAATCCAGGGCCTCTTGTAAATGGAATAACTATTGAAGAGATAAAAAGAGGAGGCTTGTCAAAAAGAAGAAACCCCTTAATATGTAGCATCTTGGATAATATAGGATTTATGGAACAATCGGGACAGGGCGTCAGGAGTATAATCTCAGCAATGAAAAACAGCGGATTAAAAGAACCAATTATAGAAAACACTAATTCTTTTTTTAAAATAGAATTTTTTGGACAAAGTATTGGAATAACTGACATCCCAGTTATAGGTATAGAGACAGATTTAACAAACAGCCTCAATGATATGCAAAAAAAGGGGCTGAATTACATACAACAATCAAATATAAACGAGATAACAATAAAAAAATATATGGAAGTTATTGGAAGTAGTTCTAGAATAACGGCTAAAAATCATTTAGAAAAATTTAAACTTCTAGGATTACTAAAACCACAGAAGATTGGCAACACTATCATTTACAAAAAAGTATTCTAATTATACAATGTATAGTGTGTATATGTAATTATTATACATTGTATATAAAGGTATTCCATATGCTGATTTACAAGATTAAAAAATACAAATATCGAATTTATAATCACAACATTTTTAGATTTAATTTCCGTAAAATCTGAATTACAACTGTCACCACAAAATACTCCTAAAAATACTTAAAGAAATGTTACCTAATATAAATATGGATACAGGAGTAAAAGTCGGAGATTTAATGACTAGAAATTTTGTTCATGTAGACCCCGATACAGATTTGAAAAAATGCGCCCAAATAATGGTCAAAAAGAGAGTTGGTAGTCTAATTATTAAACATAAAGATAAACTCAAGGGACTTCTAACTGAAAAAGATATTATTTGGGCAATTGTAAAAAAATCGAAAGACAATCTTAAAAATATTAAAGCAAAAGATTTAATGAGACGAAAAATCGTTACAATAAGACCAGGTGCCGACATAACAGACGCGATGCAGAAATTCAAAAAGAAAAAAATTAGACGTCTTCCAGTTGTAGAAAACGGGAAATTAATAGGATACCTTACAATAAAAGACGTCTTAAAAATTGATCCAGGACTCTATCAAATGATAACTGAAACAGTTAAAATCAAAGAAGAAACTGAAAAGCTCAACCGAAGTAATATAAACGCTCCAAGAAAACAGGGAATATGCGAAGAGTGCGGAGAGTTCGATCTTCTATATCATGACGAGGCTCAATGGCTATGTGGAACCTGCTATAACAAAAGATAATGTTTATATAATCTATTTCTCTCAAATGTTAAAGATGGCACAAAAAAAGATTATATACAAAGGATATGTTAAACAAGTGGGTTATTGGAAATACACCGACCTCTATGATATGTTATTCAATTGGCTAAAAGATAATGGTTATGATTTAAGTGAAGATTCCTATACCGAAAAACTCCAAGGCGGCGGAAAAGAAATACTCATAAAATGGACTGCTGCAAGAAAAGTCACAGATTATTTTATGTATGAAATAAAACTAGACTGGCATATCTTAGGAATGAAAGATGCCGAAGCAGAAATAGATGGCAAAAAAGTTAGTACAAATAAAGGAGAAGTAAAAATAGAATTCAAGGGAAATCTTATCAATGATTACGAAAAAAAATGGGAAGACAAACCGTCATGGAAATTTCTACGTTCATTATATGAAAAATATATTATCAGAAAAACAATTGACGAATACGAAGACGATCTTGAAGATGAAACAAAAGAGCTAATAAGTGACGCAAAAGCATTTTTAAAAATTCCAGCTCGTTAGCCCAACACAGCCTTTAAACAACAACAATATTTATAAAATAATTTCTATATTCTATCATATGAAAAAATCAATATTATTCCTATTTGTAAGCTTACTATTTCTAAGCACAGTTTCAGCACTAGGAATCTCGCCGGAATATGACACAAATATTATTGTCCGAGATATGGAAAATTCAATAAAACTAACACTAGATATCACAGATGCACAACCAGGAATATACAATCTTTATACACTTGCTGATGTTTCAATTCAACCATCTGAGATGTTTACAATATCAAACAGCCCTTTCAATAAAGAGTTTACGATCACGCCAACAACTAATATCAATGATATTGAAGGATACTACACATTTACCTATACACTAAACTATAGAGGTTTCGAAAAAATTGATGAAAAAATGACAATCAACTTGGTAAACCTCAAAGACGTAATTGAAATAAGTTCAGACTCAATAAATCCAGAATCTGGAATAATATCTTTTTACATTCAAAATAAAGAATCTATAACCCTCAAAAATCTATCCGCACAATTCTCATCAATACTTTTTGAAACTGAAAAAAGATTTAATCTAGGCCCAAATGAAAGATTAGAAATTTTTGTAGATGTAGATAAAGACAAATTAGAAAAAACAAAAGCTGGCGTATACATAATTGAATCAATCTTCCAAACAAAAGATGGAACAACAAAAATAGATGGAAATCTATATCTTGGGGAAAAAAAGGGAATAATATCAACAGAAGACAAATCTGGACTATTAATTAGAACAGAAACAATCACAAAAATAAATTCAGGAAACGTTCTAGAAAATGTTCAAATAGAAATGAAACGGAATATTCTCTCAAGACTTTTCTCGAGCTTTAATATTGAACCCGTGCTTATTGAAAGAAAAGGATTAATAATAGAATATATGTGGACAAAAGAAAGATTGGGCCCAACAGAATCATATACTGTAAAAGCAACAACAAACTATATCTTACCATTTCTAATAATAATTGTTACAATTTTAGCACTACTAGGATTCAAAAGATTTTCTCAAACTAAAGTCGAAGTAAAAAAATCAGTATCGCACGTAAAAACAAAAGACAACCAATTCGCACTAAAAATCCAACTCTCTGTAAAAGCAAAAAAAGATATAGAAAATGTAACACTAATAGATAAAGTTCCAGCGATAGTAAAAATTTACAACAAATTCGGACTAGTTAAACCAGATAAAATAGACGCAACTAGTAGAAGATTACACTGGAATATCGGAGACCTTAACGCAGGAGAAGAAAGATTGTTTAATTATATCGTATATTCAAAAGTAGGCATTGTTGGAAAATTCGTCCTCCCAGATGCATTAGTAGTTTTTGAACAAGAAGGAAAAATACACGAAACAAATTCTAACAAAGTCTTCTTCATGAGCGATCAAGTAAAAGGTAACTAATTTTTATACCCTAATTAACCTTTATTATTATGAAAGACATCGAAATTGTCCCAGCAAAACTAAAGTACAAAATTAAAGATTTTATTGTAGAAGAAATTGGAGAAAAATGGAATACTAAAATATCAACTGATTTCCAACCGAACTCAAATCCAAATCTCGACAATTTAGATTTATCAACCCCTAAAGAATTCCTATGTTGCGAAATGGAAAAACAAGACATAGATCACTTCTCTGCAATTAAAGAAGTTGCCAACCTACTAAATAAAAGAATCGACGAAATAGGATATGCCGGAACAAAAGATAAACAAGCACAAACATCTCAAAGAATTTCAATCTTCAATCCAGATATTGAAAAAATAAAAACATTTAGTCATCCAAAAATTGTTTTAAAAAATTTCAAATGGAGCAAACGAAAAATAAAAATGGGATACCTAGAATCAAATCACTTCAAAATCGTTTTAAGGGATGTAGATAAAAAAGATGCTATGAAAGTGACAAAACACATCAGGAATTTAGAATGGTTTCCAAACTATTTCGGTCCACAGAGATTCGGATCACAACGAGGAAATAATGTTAAGATAGGAAAATTAATTCTAAAAAGAAAATTTAAAGAAGCTGTTTGGACAATCTTGACCGATACTGGAAATGAACGAGATGATATTAATGAATCTAGACTAAGGCTCGAAAGAGAAAAGGATTTCAAAGAAGCCGCAAAGTATTTCCCACCATATCTTAAGCTTGAAAAACAACTGCTATACCATCTATCAAAAGATCCAGAAAATTTTTTAGGTGCTATTAGAAAATCCGAACGAAAAAACATGCTAATGTTCGTCAATGCAGTTCAGTCAAAAATATTTAACGATATTCTAGAACAGGCACTAGAGGAAGGATTAAATTTTACAAAAAAGGGACAAACAAGTTGTTTATTAGTTGGCTACAAAACAAGATTTTATGACGGACGATTAGGAGAAATAGAACAACAAGTCCTAGCAAACCATAATCTTAAATTAGAAGATTTTAATGTAGAAGAAATTTCTTATTTAAGAATTAAAGGTTCTTTTAGAAAAGCCGTAACCGAAATAAAGAATCTCCAAATAGAAACATCTGATGATGATGAATTCGAAGGTTCAAAAAAAATCGGACTAGAATTTACACTACCTTCAGGAGTCTACGCAACAACATTTCTAGAAAATTTTTTTAATTTTACATAACTTTATTAAACATTTTAGACATAAAATCATATGAAAGAATCCATAAAAATAGGTATATCTTTTGGACTAACTTCTGGAATAATAACAACACTGGGAATAATGGTTGGATTAAACGAGGGAACTGGCTTGAGACTTGCAGTCATTGGTGGAATCTTAACCATTGCTATTGCAGATGCATTCTCTGATGCTTTTGGTATCCATATTTCCGAAGAATCTTCAAAACGAAACAGCCATAAAGCAATTTGGGAAGCAACTTTCACCACGTTTTTTACAAAATTAATAATTGCCCTTTCCTTTTTAATCCCAATCTTCTTATTTGAATTATCAACCGCTATAAAAATAAATTTGTTATGGGGTTTATTCCTAATTGTAACATTTAATTATCTTCTAGCAAAATCACGAAAAGAAAAACCCCTAAAAACAATATTTGAACATGTCTCGATAGCAATAGTAGTAGTCATAATAACATTTTTTGTTGGAAAGTTTATTGCAATTTATTTCGGGTAAAAACACATATCAGATTTCAATTCTCAGCTCTTAGCTCTACGTTCTTAGTACTCAGTTCTCAATTATTCTACCGAGCCTGACTAACAAATCCACGAGTCGGCCTGAATAAATCCCCAGATGCTAATAATTTTCCGACAACCTCATCTATCTCAGATTGTTTCATCTTACCCTCAAGATATTTATTCAACTCCTCCAAGGGTATTCTTTTACCAACCCGCTTTTCCAACGTCTCAATCGCATCCTGAACAACATGAATTTTATTTCTTGCCGACGCTGGATTTCCAGTAATCTTATCTATATCAAAAGTCTTTGTGTCTTTGTCGTACCCAACCTGCATTAAATAACTCTTAACTAAATCAATCGAAGCAATCGCATCCTTAACCTCAACTTCCTTAGATAAACGCATACGTGCATGCGCCTCAGCCAATCGAACCATAGCCTCCAACTGTCTCGCACCAATAGGAATAGGTTTACTTGGACCATCTCCAATTTGCGGCATATTTCTAAGCCCAACATAAAAATCCTTCATAACCTTCACAGCTTCCTCTGTCAAAACCGGATTGTATTTTTGTTTAGAATACGAAATATATTTCCTCAATAAATCAGTATCGATAACATCATGTTTCGCAACCTGCCTATGCTCCAACAAAACATGATTTGCAATCGCCTCATCATCATCTCTACTAGGCATGTCCCTCATAATGAAAATAGCATCGAAACGTGAAAGTAAAGATGGAAGCAAATTAACCTGTTTCGGAATAGATTGCAACGGATCAAATCGTCCAAATTTAGGATTCGCCGCAGCAAGAACAGAAGTCTGAGCACGCAAAGTTGCTTGAACCGTAGCTTTCGAAATTGTTACAGTCTGTTGCTCCATTGCCTCATGCATCGTAGATCTATCTTCCTCACTCATCTTCTCAAATTCATCTATACAAACAATCCCTTTATTTGCAAGAACCATCGCTCCCGCTTCTAAACTCCAACCTTTCAATATATCGTCTTTAACAACACTTGCAGTTAGACCCGCAGCAGTTGAAGACTTTCCAGAAATATAACGAGCTTTTGGAGCAACCCCCGCGATAAATCCAAGCATAACCGATTTCGCAACACCCGGATCACCAACTAACAGAACATGAATATCCCCCCTCATTTTTGTACCATCACTTCGAGTCTTTTTTACCCCTCCAAATAATTGAAATGCCAATGCCTTCTTAACATTCTTTTTCCCCCAAATAGACGGAGCAATACTATTAACCATTTTTTCCATAAAATCAGGACTCTTAGCTAATTCCTTAATTGCCCTTTCGTCCTCCTCATCAATACCCACATCTTCATAACTTTCTTCTAAAGGAATAATATTATTTGCCTCAATAGCTAAATCAAATCGTGTTAACATTGCTCCACTAGAAGATGAGATAGCAATTTCTTTCAACATCCCAATAAGCTTAACCCTACTTCCCGGCGTAGTCCTCATTTCCATATTCGGATCAACCAAATCTTCCTTCAGAAAAATAGTCATTCGCTTAGGTTGCTCACCCCCATGTAAATTATCAGAAGCTTCCTCAATAGTCAGAACCTGAGCATCCACCATATCTTTTGAAATTTCTTTAAATCCTCCTCGACGACCACAGGAACAACGAGTAGGTTCCTTAAATTTTTTATCAATCTGCAACACCGCAATAATCGTACCACAACTCGGACACTCAAACTTCGCATTTGTAACTAATGGTCGAACTTCTGACGCCTGCCGAACAATTCCTTCAATAGAAATCATTTTACCCAAATGCCGAGACCTAATATGTCTAATAAAAAGCTCTTGTCCTTTCTCAACGCCAGTAAATCGAACCCTAGCATCATTTGGCGCCCATTCCAACTCCTCAAGAGCAACTTCCAACAACTGAATAGTTTCCTCTGGCCTATCAATTAAATTCTCCGCTAACTTCGGAGAATGCGCCGAAAACTCGTCAAAATCAATCTCAACAACTTTTTCGCCTACTTTCGCAACCTTTCCAATTTCTGATTTGTTAATCTCAAAAAATTCTTTAGCATCAATTAAGAACTCGTCTTGATTAACAGAATTAACACTCACATCCTCTCCAATCGCTTCATTATCTTCTTCCATACCAAACCCAAACAAACCCTACTTAAAAATAAAATGGTTATTCAATCTATATATCAGTTATAGACAAACTCACTTCTTCCAAAAATTACTTCCTCTGTTGTTCTTCGATATATTCCAATAAATTGATCTCCACAAAAAACCGCAAACCTATCATCAACTTTGATACTATTAACATCACTAATTATACTATCCCTAAATAATGGTTTTCCAATATGTAACCCTTTAATTGCCTTTTTCTCAACTTCAATAAATGGAAGAACTTCCTTAATCGCATCCTCAGCAGAAACAAGCATTTTTCTCAACTCTGCCTCGTCTCCATTTTTATATTTATCAACAGCCGACTTAAAATCAAATAAATTAACAATTGTAGACTCATCAAAAATCCCAGCTTCTGTCCGCCTCAATTCTCCCATATGTGCCCCACTAATCATCTCACCTAAATCCGAACACAATTTTCTAATATAAGTCCCACCCTCAACTCTAGATTCAAACAAAAAATCACATCCATCCTCTGAAGCTTCCAAAAGTTTCCAATTATAAACTGTCCGTTCTCTTTCTTCTCGTTTCACTGCTGACCTATGAGGAGGTGTTTGTTTAATTTTCCCAACAAAATTATCATCTATTAGTTTTTGCAACTCTTCTATCTTTTGCTCTTTGTGTGTATGCAAAATTCCCACATAAGTTTTATCATGTTTAATAAAATACCCAGCTAATTTACAGGCCCTCCCAAGAGTAATCGGCAAAACTCCAGTTACCTTCGGATCCAAAGTTCCCATATGAGAAGTTTTGCTCAATTTCAATTGCCTTTTAACAAACTCGGAAATAGAATACGACGTTGGCCCAGCTGACTTATCTATATTAATTAAACTAAAATTTAATAGCTCTTCAATTGGTTTCATAAAAAACAAATAATTTCAAACCTTAAAAACCTACTTCAACCCTCCTAACGGTTTTTTATTTTTGTTAGGCTTAGATGAGGCGAATAAATATGTGGCGTACTCAGTACGCGAGGGTTCGTTCAACGAAATATAAGTCAGCAAGAATAATAAATTACTTTAGAACTTTTCGGACAGGCATTGTCTTTTGTGCATGCTTTCCTTGAGCGGTATGTTTTTGAGTCTTAACCTCTGCTTTCTGAACTTTGGCCGCCTTTTCAGCCCCAGACTTAGCATCTTCTTTTTCCTCAACCTTATCATTCACACCATCTTTATCCTTATCTTCTTCTTCAACCTTTTTTTGTTTAGGAACTTTCGTCTTGCTTACGACATTTTGCGCTTTTCGTTTTTCGGCCCAAGCCATTTTATACCCAACAGCTTCGGGAATCTCTGCCAATTCTACATAAACAATTCCGCCAATCTTTTTCGCTTTAACCTTAATTTTATTAGCCGGTTTCTTAATCCCCCTAAACCATAATTCATTATTTAAATACATATCAATCTTAACTTTATTCAAATCTCTATCACGGACTTTCATATGTTGAACCATAAATTCTTTCAAAACTCTAACAGCTTTCTTTGCTCTTCTATAATGTGGTACATTCAAAACTCCTCTTTTTAAGGGTACAATATATTCCCTTTCTAATTCAACAACTTCCTTTTTATCAACTTTCTTAGATTTAGATTTCTTTTCAACCGCAGGCTTAGATTCTTTGCTGACCTTGTCCTCTTTAGAGGATGCCTTCTGAGCAGGAGGTAGAACCTTGGGTGCATCAACCTCAGTAGTTTTACCTTCAGCTTTTGTAATAGCTTTTTTATTTTCAGGAGTATCTTTTACGTCATCAAGCTTTTTAATCTCCTTTACTTCTTTTTCAACTTTATTATCCTTGTCTGTTGCCATTATCCTAGATTTTTCTTAGCCATCTTCCTTGGTTTAATTTTCAAACTAGTTCTACTCCACGATCTCTTAACATGAGTGATTCTAGAAGGGTGAACTTTCTTTCCTTTGCCATATTTCTTCAAGACCGTCCAGAAAGGGGCCCACTTCGTCTGCCTCTTCGCTCTGTCTAAATGTCTTTTCTTACTACTATGAGCCTTAAATTTTCTACTCACCATCTTTTATGTCCTCCTTATTTTCTTCAACTTCAATATCATTTTCAAGATTCTCAGCTACTTCATTTACATCCTCTTCATCTATATCTTGTTCTATAGTTTCTACCGACTTAACACTCAAATCCTCAAAATTCAAACCTTTCTTTTCTTCGACCTCAATTGAATCTAATAGGTCACGACCAGCTACTGTTAATCTTCTTCCATGTTGCAATCTCAAAACTTTTTCAACCAATCCAGCCGCTTCAGCTTGCTGCAAAATAACTCTAATAATTTTCCCTCCAGACTTAACAAACTTATCTGGTCTACCCCCCCTATCTTTTCTTGATCCATATCTATTTCTCAACTTCCCAACACCAACAACACCCTTGATATATAATTGCCTTAAAATAGAAGCCGCTCTAATATACCAGAAATCTTCATCAGCAGGAGGTCTCTCTCTAGAAACACCAGTCTTAACAAAATTCGCCCATTCAGGAACACTAAACTCTTCCATACCTTTCAAAGCTTCAGCTAAAGCAGGAATATATTTCACAGGGTCCTTTGTAAATATTGTTTTTGCCATATTTTTATTTTATGTATTTTGGTACTCTTTGAGAGCCATTATTTTTCCTTTCTTGTATTTAGGCTCTCTTTACAGAGATAGATAAGCCGAAGCCCATTAACCTAATAATCAACTAAAATTTCTATATATAAAGCTATCGTTGATCTTTTCTATATTTTATTACTGTCATCACATATCCAACCAACTTGTAATCATATTTTGGACCCAACTCTCGAACTAATTCTTTTGCCATTTTAATTGCGCCAGCTTTATCTCTGCATGCCGACCTTAAAATTGAAATTTTAATTAATGTTTCATTCTCAAAAATAGACTTAACCTGTTCAACAAATGCATCGCTAAGTCCATTCTTTCCCATTTGTAATTTTTTAATCTGCTTCATTTTTCTTAGGTTCTCCTTCAAATTTTAAAATATCAGCCTTCTTAACCTTAAGCTTTTCTTCTTTCGAAACTCCCCATGTTCCACTTTTCATTTTCTTTTCCTTATTCATATCGCTCCGCAAAAATTTATTCACAGCAATATCTCGTTTTGAATCTCGCCAAGCCTGAGAATATTTTGCACAAAAAATCGCAGCCTCTTTAATATCACCTTTCGAGGGAATTTCTCCTAAGTTTACAAACGGACTTCCTGGTATTTCTGTATGTAATAGAATATCTTTTGAACCCGCCTCCCAAACTAATTCATCATTATTTTCAGAATCTTTTCCTCCAAAAACTTTCAATCCAGATGATGTTACAAACTCTCTAAATTTAACCATAATAAAAATAGGAAAATAATCTTTAAAAATATCACCTAAATAATTCACTAACCGACTGTCCATGCGAAATTCTGTAAATCACTTCTGAGAACAAATCTGCCAACGAAACAACTTCAATCTTTTCAAAATTTTTCTGCGGAATCGAATCTGTAATAATTACTTTTTCAAAACAAGATCTACTTAATTTTTCAATTGCATCCTTACTAAAAAGCCCATGGGTTGCACATGTCCAAATCCTTAAAGCACCTTTCTCTTTCAAAATTTCTGCAGCCTTACATAAGGTCCCTGCAGTATCCACCATATCATCAACAATAAGAATATTCTTTCCCTGAACATCACCAATAACTGTCATTTCTCTAATGGCACCAGAGGAATCACGAGACTTATTTATAATAGCGACACCACCCATCAATCTCTTAGCATAAGATTTTGCCCTCTCTGCACTCCCAACATCTGGAGCAACAACTACAAGATTATTTAAAAAATCAGGATATCTTCTCCTAAGATAATCAACAATAACGGGGTAGGCTTTTAAATTATCAAAAGGAATTTTATAAGCTCCAGTCGACGCTGGATTATGCAAATCAGTAGCTACTACTCTATCTGCAATCGAACCAATCATTTCAGCCAACACGCTCGCAGTTATCGACGTCCTTGGCTCAGTCATCCTATCCTGTCGTGAATATTTTATATAAGGTAAAATATTATTTATTTTTTTTGCAGAACTTCTCATCAAGGCATCATTAACTTCTACTAACGAAATCGCCCAATCCTGCGGATTCATTGACGAATCATGTATAAAAAAACAAACCTTATTCCGAACAGTTGTTAAAATTTTAACAAAAATTTCTCCATCATTAAACTTCCCAATATTAATTTTCCCGAGACTGCATTTGCCACATTTAGTAGAACTAAAATTCAATTTATTATAAACCTCTTTTGCAAAATCCCAAGCATTTCCATTTGGATCTGCCAAGATTAAGATGTCATCATCCATAGACCTAAAGCAAAACTATTCTTTATAAAAATTGTTACACTCAATACTTACCTAAAAATCGTCGTCAGCACCACTCTCTTTCCGTTCTTTTTCTAACGCCTTAATCCTTTTAAGAGCCGCTCTAACATTTTTATTCAATTGAACCATTGAATCAGTTAATTGGGCTCTACTTTTCGTCCCAGTACAAACCAATTTTCCATTTGAAAATAATAAAAACGTCGCTGTTGGATCTCTCAACTTATAGACCAAGCCAGGAAACTGCTCAGGTTCATATTCTGTATTTTCTAATTCCAATGCCAATGTATTCAAATTCAAATCCAAATCCATAGCGCCAGAAGCAACAATATTTTGAACCTTAATTTTTGGTTTAACTGTAACATTAACCCCGATTTTCTTTAACTGCTTAATAACCTGCTGGATAACGTCCTTGACTTGTACAACCGATTTTGTTCCAGTACAAACTAAATTACCAGAACTAAAAACCAACACTGCAGATTTTGGCTTTTTAATTCTCAAAACTAAGCCAGGAAAAGTGTCAGGATTATATTCAGTATTAGGATTTGTCCTTGCCAAAGTCGTTAGGGAAACATCCTTTTCAAGAGAAGTAGTCGCAACAATATTTTGAACTATTAGCGTTGTATCTTTTTTAGTGCTTTTTTTTGCCACTGTCATATATTACTATAAAAATTTCCTTTATAAAGGCTTTGAAGAAACTTTATCCGTGAAACATTTCTAATGTTACTCTATAAAGGCTTTGAATATCCCGATGGATATTTATTATTAATTTCTATCTCTCGGCTTCTCCCCTTATCTCTTCCAATGTGGCAATATCCCCAATTCCTCTATCCTCCCTCAATCTAATAATTCTAGGAAATCTCAAAGCATACCCAGAAGAATAAGTCGGTGATTTCTGAACATTCTGGTATTGAACCGTTATGACAATTTTAGGTTTCACTTTAATTTTTCTCCCTTTGGTTTCAATTAACAACCTTTCCAACATATTAGTCATCTCACCAAAGCTCAAACCCTGTTCAGGTAATTCCTTCAGTCCAGTAGATACCTTTCCAGTATCCAATAACTCTCCATCATCCATACATGCAACATCAAACGAAGTCAGCCACCCGGCACGCTTACCAGTTCCCCATTCGGCTCCAGTAATAACTAAATCAAAATCTTTATCTTATGGCTTCAATTTAACCGCATTACCAACACGCGCCCTCGTCTTATAAGGGGCATCCAAATTTTTCCCCATCAATCCCTCCTGATT
>DAOWDJ010000013.1 GCA_030639065.1 archaeon | reverse complement strand
ACTTCGTCCCACACTCACAACAAAACTTCGCCCCAGCTTCAATCGGCCAACCACACCCACACTTCTTTGCCTTCTCAGACCGCTTCTCAATAACAGCCTCATAATCACTCCGCCCCGACAACATCCTCCCCATAATCTTACGAATCTTATCCTGGTCCTCTCCTTTCTCTTGAAATCTCGTCAAATCAAATCCATCCATTTTCGTTTACGGAAATGTATGAAGGTTATACCAACCTACTTCCATAGTTTCTAACATTCAGAAGCTTTTATAAATATTATTCTCACAAAATATACATGACAAAATGCGAACTATGCAAGGAAGAAATCAAAACTAATTTTCTAGACAAACTAGACGGAACCATGATTAAGACAGGTGAAGGTGAAACTTCAAAAAAACATTATGTTTGTTCTAGTTGTCAGAAAGAACATAAAGATAATTTAGCTAAGAAATTGGAATTGTCTACTTAACCCCAAGGGAAAAGTGCGCGAGTTTTCTACGAAAACAGATAATCGGCTTCGTTGAAATTATTTTTTCTTTTTTGCCTAATGAGATTTTTTCTTTTCTGTTTTTTCTACTTCTTTTCTCAGAATTGCAAAATAAAATATTATAACAAATATTTCTCCTAAAATTAAGTTTACCACCATCCAACCATATCTTTTAATTTTATAGGCATTGTAAACCATTCCAATCCTAAATGCAAGAATCATAATGATAGAGATTAAAATTGCAAATCCCAAAATAAAAGAAAAAGTATCATTATTACTCAAACTTTCTGAAGAACTAATGTATAAAACCATTGGAACAACAAATAGTGCAACTGCAATCCAAAAAAACCTATCCCAAAATTTTATCTTTTTTTCGTTTATCTTTTTTTTCATCTGAATAAATTTTTAATTTTTGAGAAAAATCCTCCATCTGTATCATTAATTATTTTAACATTTAATAGCTTATTTCCATCCACCATATAATCTCCGAAAATTTCTTGTGCAATTTCAGTGTCTTCCTTATCCAATTTAATTGCATTTTTTGATAATATATTTATTACCATCATTTCGGAGAAACGATGTATACCTAATAATAAATTTTCTTCATCTCCTCCAAAATCATAATATTTGATATTTGTGTAATCGTCAGGATAGACTTCTCTACCATTCCCCCATCCTTTTTGAATATCACTAAATAATGATTTTATCTTTTTAATGAAATTCAATACTTCTTCTGCAGAAGTTGATTTTGAAGTAATCATTATTGAATATCCCTCATTTCCAACTTTTTCTTTTTCTAAATTCCACTTATTAGTTTTTGCGTAATTTTGTAAGGTTTTTTCAAACTTTTTATAATCTTCTTTTGAAAAATCAATTCTCATTCCAACACCAATAAAAAGATTTTTCCTTTTTCTTATGGGAATATTTTTTGAAGTTGATTGTTTTTTATTAACCATGATAAAAATAAAACAATTTTATAACTTAAATATTTAACTGAAACTTCTTTTTTAGAAAAAAAGAAGACAAAAAAGCGCGCTCTTTCCACCACCCAACGACAATTTTAAAGGACAATTTTCAGCAACTACGATATCAAAGAATTTTCGGAGATTGGAAACTCACGAGGTCACTCACTTCGTTCGTTCCGCTCGAGCCACGCCTTGCAGACTCTCACTCCAAATTAATTTCTCTTAACACCAACCCTAAAGCCTCTGACCGGGATCAAACCGATGACCTTTTGATTACGAATCAAACGCTCTATCAACTGAGCTACAGAGGCATATCAAAATCTATATTCCCAATCTTTTAAATCTTCACTCACTTAACAATTTAGATTTCTAGCAGGTTCAAGCTAGGCGGACGGTTCCGTGGCGTACAAGCGTACGCGAGGGTTCGTCCAACGACACATCAACCTCTAGAAAAATGTGGGGAGGAGGATTCGAACCCCCGTAAGCAAGAAGCTACTGGCGCTTAAAGCCAGCCCGTTTGGCCACTCCGGCATCCCCACATAAAAAAAACTAGCAATATCAATATAAAAGATTATCGGAGTGGAGGAATTATGCCTCAAAACAAAATAGCGAGAGCGGGATTTGAACCACGCGACCTTGAGGTTATGGGCCTCACGAGCTGACCAGACTGCTCCATCTCGCTATAAAAATACCTACCCAAAAACCCTTATAAACATTATCGTTCTACTATTTTCATGACTTTACTTTTAGGAATCGACGATGCAGGACGTGGCCCAGTTTTAGGACCAATGATTTTAGCAGGAGTTTTAATAGAAAAATCTGAGGAACAAACCATCAAAAACATGGGAGCAAAGGATTCAAAACTTCTAACACCGTTAAGACGAAAGCAAATCAAGGAACAAATAATTTCTAAATACAAATACCATATAGAAATATCCACACCAAAAGAAATCGACAAATCGACAAATCTAAATTATTTAGAGGCCATAAAAACAGCAAAAATAATTAACAAACTTACAAAAGACATAAACGAAAAAGTAAATATCATTGTAGACTGCCCTTCCGTAAATATTCAAGCATGGTCGGAAGATGTACAGAAACTCATAGAAAAACCAGAAATAATCTTTCTTTCTTGCGAACACAAAGCAGACTATAATCACCCAGTAGTTTCGGCCGCATCCATAATAGCAAAAGAAAAAAGAGAAGATGAAATGAGAGAACTTCGAAAACAATTCGCAACCGATTTTGGCTCAGGCTATCCAGCCGACCCCAAAACAAAAGAGTTTATTGCAAAAAATTTCGATAACGAAGAATACAATTCAATAATTCGATTCTCTTGGAAAACAGTTAAAAAACTAATCAAAACAAAAGAGTCTGGCCAAAAAAAATTATTCTAGATATCTATCTTTCTTCAATGAGTCAACAATTTTTGAAGTAATCTTCGACAAATTATATCTCTCAAAATTCTCTACCCATCTAACTTCTGAAATAGAATCCCTTTCATAAACATCACGCAAAGGACCATCAATACCTGCAAAATAAACTCTGCTCTTCAAAATATCTCCCCTGTGCGGTGTTCGCCCTTCAAATTCTCCATAAAAAATTTCATTACATATTTTGGTCCCACTTAACTCCTCTCCAACTTCACGAGACAAACATTCCAAATCACTTTCTCCTTCCTCAATTTTCCCACCCGGGAGTATCCAACTATTTCTTTTCTTAACAATCAGGAGACTATTCTCTCTAATAACAACTGCCCCGATAGCGACTCTCATAATTCTATATATTTAATAAGTTTTTAAGAATTATTATAATAGACCATCTTAATTGTTCTAACTCAATTATATTTATATACGACTTTTTCCTGCACCAACCATGACCTACATAAAAAAGATAATGATGCACGGATTTAAATCATTTGCACGAAAAACCGAAATCCCATTCGAGAACGCAATGAATATTATCGTCGGACCAAACGGAAGCGGAAAATCAAATATCTCCGACGCACTCTGTTTCGTTCTTGGTCGACTCTCAATTAAATCTATCCGAGCTGCAAAAGCAGCAAATCTATTATTTTCAGGAAACAAAATATACAAAGGCTCTGCAGAAGCATCTGTTGAACTTATATTTGATAACTCCGATAAAACTTTCGGAATTGACGCGCAAGAAGTAATGATTAAAAGAACAGTTCGAAAAACAGGTCAATCAATTTATAGAATAAATGGACAAACAAAAACAAGACAAGACATTTTAGAACTCATGGCTCAAGCTGGAATCGATCCAAACGGATTCAATATTGTTCTACAAGGTGAAATTCAATCTCTAGTAAAAGCAACTCCAGAAGAACGAAGGAAAATTATAGAAGAGGTCGCAGGAATCTCAATATACGAAACCCGAAAACACAAATCTTTAAGAGAACTAGAAAAAACCGAAGAAAAATTTAAAGAAGTTTCAGCTATTCTTAGAGAAAGAAAATCTTATCTAAAAAACCTCGACAAAGAAAGACTGGAAGCAATCTCATATCAAAAACTCGAAACTACAATTAAACGATGCAAAGCAACACTAATCTCTAGAACAAAAAATAATAAGGAAAAAGAGATATCAGAAATTGAGAAAATAATAGAAACATACAGTACAGAAATTGAGAAAATAAGAAAAAACATCGTAGAAAAAAATTCCAACGTAGACAAACTACAAGATAAGATTCTAATTATAAATAAACAAATCCAATCTTCAACAAGCAACGAACAAGAAGTGCTACATAGAGAAATCTCAGATTTAAAAGCAGATTTAGCAGGATTAGAAGTTCGTCGTGAAAATTTTGACAATAGAATAATTGAAGGGAGAGAGAAAGTTGAAAACATAAAAGAGAAAGTTGAAAACCTTAATATTGAAATATCAAAAATACAAACAGCATCTCCAAAAATACAAGAACAGCAGCAGCAGCAAAAAATCTTAGAAAAAAAATTAGACATATTAGAACAAGAGCGAAGAAAGTTCTATGTTTTAAAATCTGACTTATCAAGTATAGAAAATCAAAAACTATCAAAAGAAAAATTTCTGATAGAATCTTCAAAAGAAATCCAAATAATAGATCAAACTATTACATCTCTCTTTCATGAAATAAAATATTCAAAATCAACTCAAACAAATAAAGAACTAAAGACCGAAACAAAATTAAAAACTGAATCAACAGTTGAACAAATATCAAATCTAGAAAAAGAAATATTAGAAAAAGAAAGAAGAAACGCAATATTAGAAATGGATATCAAAAGGGAAGAAAAATTAAAGACAGATATAACACAATTAAAATCCTGCCCTATATGTAAGCAAGATGTTAGCGACGACCATAAACATAAAATATCTACCACAGCAAACACAAAAATAGAATCGGCAGATTCTGAATATAAAGCGAACAAAACCATACGAATAGAGAAAGCTGAAAAAGTAAATCATCTCAATGAAAGATTGTCAAAATTAAGAATAAAACTAAATGAATTAGATATCGACCAAATAAAATTAGACAACTCAGAAGAGAGAAAAGAACAAATAAAACGAATTACAGAAAACCAAAAAGAAACCAAACAAGAATTAATATCAATTAATGAGAAGCTTCATTCTACAAAAATAGAATATGAAAAATTAAAAGACATCGAAGAAAAATATGATGAAACAAGATTGGCTCTTCAAGAAACCTCATTTATAGATATGGACGTAGATACTAAAATAACAATCAAAAAGAGAGAAACAAGTCGACTCTCAATTGAATTAAAATCAATAGTACGAGATGTTGAAGAATCTAGAATTGAATTAGGAAAGATTGAATTACAAATTATAGAAAAAGATAAAGAAGCTGTAAAAAAAGGAATTGAGGAACAAAAATTATATGAAAAAGCACAACAATTTTTCGATCAAAGAAATGAGTTACAAGATCAACAAAAAGTTTTAGAAACTGATATCATAGGAATGCAACATACGATAAAAAACTCTGAAGATAAAATTAACTCTAACAAAATCCAAAAAGCGCAATTTAACGCTCAAGTCGACTCATTAAAATCTGAACTATCTGAATTTGGAGAAATAGAAGTTTTCACTATATCAACTAATGAAGTTAAAGAACGACTCCAGAAATCACAATTCAAAATATCAAGACTAGGTAATGTAAATTTACGAGCTCTAGAGGTATTTGACAAAATCTCCGAACAGGTAAATCTAATCCAGGATAAATTAGATGTAATACTGGATGAAAAACAAAAAATACAAAACATAATTACTGAAATTGATAAAAAGAAGAAGAAGTCGTTTCTCGCAACTCTCTCAGCAATAAACGAATATTTCACGAGAAATTTTACACAACTATCTAAAAAAGGACAAGTATTCCTAGAACTTGAAAATAAAAAAGAACCATTCGAGGGAGGACTAAATATACTAATAAAAGTTTCCCGTGGCAGATATTTTGATATTACATCTCTTTCTGGAGGAGAAAAAACAATGGTAGCCCTGTCTCTAATTTTTGCAATCCAAGAATACAAACCCTACTGTTTCTATGTTTTCGACGAAATCGACGCAGCCTTAGATAAACACAATTCCGAACTTCTAGCTGCCTTAATAAAAAAATACAAAACCACAGGACAATATATTATTATAACTCACAACGACACTCTAATCTCTGAGGCATCAAACCTATATGGCGTGTCAATGCAGGAAAATATTTCAAAGATTATATCTTTGAAGATTTAGCATTGACAAGAAGTGAAGTCTGAAACGAGCGCGTGCAGGTTGTCCAGCCCAAAGGGAAAGGACGGCACGATTAAGCGAAGTTTTGCAGGGCACCAGACGAGCACAAAGTTGAACGACAACGTCGTTCAGAATATGGTTTTCTGATTCCAGGGAACCTCTTTTCTCAAAAGAGGGAGCCTAATGTAGGAAAATATTTCAAAGATTATATCTTTGAAAATTTAGCATTGACAATTTTAATTCTTAATAGATTTAGACGAGGCGGATGTTCGTGTGGCGTATTAACATACGCGAACGGTTATCCAACGAAGTATAAATCGTTAAGAATTAAAATTAGTAAACCAAAAACTCGGGTTCATCATAACAAGTATACAATCTTCCAGAACCACCAGCACTTAAAACTGCAAAAATCTCAACTTTTTCCGGAGTTGTTGCACCGTCCTCCATCTTCTCAGAGAAAGTCACATTAGCTACCGACCCTCCCGCAGAAACACCCATAGAAACATTATCAGTCTCTACACGTCCATCAGAATACTTCCTCAACTCAAACGAATCAATATCAACATTACCTTTATTGCTAATCTCCAAAGTGTAATCACCACTACTTTCAACAACATCAGCCACAAAAAGAACCCCAGAACATAATTCTCCAATTGATCTCTCAGAATCTTCAGTCTGACTACTAAAAAATGTACGTGCCCATATAAAAATCATCGATACTATAACCACAACCAATAATATTAACAAAACACTCGCAATCACGGGAGAAAGTCCACGCTTCTTAACACCAATTTTCATTAAAATAAAATGCACTTCAAACTTATAAATTTATTGAAAAAAACAACTACCGAAACATTATGGATTTAACCCCATAATGTTTCGGAGCGATATAAAAATAAAATAAATAAAAATTTCTAAGTTTAATAATAACTAGTTTCTACTTCTTCAATTGGTTTTTCCTTTCGTGTAAGAAGGACAACAAGAACTACTAAGAGAACAACAAAGATAATCACAAGGATTACCGTCAAGGCAACAACAGAAGTGGAAACAGATGTTCCAGTTACGTTTGCGCCAAAAACACTTTGCACATCATCAACATTCACAGAAAATGTGTAAGTTCCAATTTTAGCATCCTCATTTGCTTTAACAGTTATAGAAATAGTTTCACTTGCATCTGGTCCAACACTAACTAGTAAAGGAGCCGATACGCTCAAAACATTTCCGGAAACACTCTCAATATTGAAAACTCTAACTTCATCCGTAGGGTTAACAATAATCAAATCGTAAATAACTGTTTCTCCAGCATTCAAATCTTGATTCTTTACAGTAGCTAAAACAATAACCGAGTCAGAATCGTCGATACTAATTAACTGTCTAACTATCTCTTCAGTGTCATCATTGTAAACTTTAACTTCCAACTCATAAACACCAGCTTTAGTATTCGCTGGAATTTTCAAGTATACCGTTTTAGACATAGCATCTTCTTCGTGATTGTCATTATTATAATTCTCAATAGAATCTAAATCTCCAATATAACTTGGAGCATAAATACCCAAAGCAGGAATTGAAACACTAACGTAGGTATCATCCATCCTATTATAACCGACATTTTTTACAACAACGGAAACAGGAAAGATTTCACCAGCCGAAACCTCTGAAGAATAGTCAACAGACAATACTTCTAGAATGTAAGCTTCTCTTTGAATACTAACAGTATAATTTCTTTCGCTTCGACCATTCTTAGAAACAACCTCCACATAAAGAGTATACTCTTCAGATAATTCGTCAGAATCAGAAGGCAATTCTAAGGACAAGGACTTAGTATATGTTCTACCAGATTCAATATCAAATCTATCCGTAGAAACCGACACATCGTCCCGATGACCTTCCATGTAAACTTTTACCTTAACATCACTTTCATTATCATTAGCATCAAAAGTAACTACAACAGACACAGTCTCACCAACCATACCAGCCATAACAATACCAGAACCCAATTCAACATCATTAAGTTCAGTAGTAATATTATTAGCAAGTCCAGCTGAAGCAAAACCAACAATCATTAAAGTTATAACTGCAACAAAAGGAATCAAAAATATATTTTTTTTCATATTTTTCATTTTAAATTTAGTTAAAAATTAAACCCCAAAAAGCTATTTAAACTTTGTTGTTGTTGTAATTCCAAAGAGACAAAAAGACTTAAAAGGTATACTTTAGTATACTTTTTATCGTAAAAATGAGTAATAAAAAATGGTAATAAAAAAAACACCTTTAGGTAAAATAACGACGGTAAAACTACTAGAAGAAACAAAATTACGTCTCGAAAAACTTAGGGAACACAAGAGAGAATCTTACGATGATATCTTACGAAAAATTCTTTACATTCTAAATATTGCACGAGACGACCCAGATAAAGCAAGAAGAATTTTGGAAAGAATTTCGGAACTCCGAGAGAGGATGATTCAAGAGGAAAAAGAAATCAAAAAGAATGAAAAAGAAGAAAAGAAAAATCAATCTGAATAGTCTTCCCAAATCCTCTTCCCAACAACGGCATCCGAAACCGTCTCCGGACTCTCACAAATTAAAACAATATCTTTATCTATCTCCTTCAAAAACTTAAACACCTTCTTCCATTCCTCAATCGGCACAACCAAATGCTTCTTCTCCCCTTTCTCTCCATACTCAATCCCAGAAAAATGAACATGCCATTTTTTCTGAGGAAACGCTTTCTTAATATCTTCGAATTCATATCTACCATATCTCGCCAAAACGTGCGCAATATCTATACAAAATCCACAACCTGTATCTCTAACCAAATCCGCAATTTCATCAATAGATCCAAAAACATTCACCTTCCCCATAACCTCAGGACACAATTCAATATCCCATTTTTCTTTTTTAATAACCTCCTGCATCTCAAGTATACCCTCTTTAATCTTAACACTAGCCTCCGCAGGTTCCATTCCAGAATAAAATCCGGGATGAAAAACAACTCTCTTAGCACTAAGCCAATTTCCAACTTCACAACATTTCAAAATCCTTTTCTTGCTATCCTCAAGTTTTTTATCATCTTTTGAATTCAGGTTAACAAAATACGATGCATGCACAGACAAGTAAATCCCAAGTTTCTCCGCTACCCTTTTTATTTTTAGAGCATCTTCCTTATTTTTAATATACGGACCATAAGTAAAACTAATCTCACACGCTTTCAACCCTAGCCGAGAATACTCCTCTAAATTAGAAATAGCATCTTCAACCGGACCGAGTCCCGCAGGACCAAATTTAATAACACTCATATAAAATACACTACAGAAGAGAATTTAAATTTATACATTATACAACCCCTTAATCTACAGGAGCATCCAAGACTTCTAGATTAATCTGTCCAACATTTTGAACTAAATAAGTATGTAATTTTTGAATCACTAAATCCTGTAGCCCCTCTTTCAATATCCCATGACAGTTTCCTATATCGCTCTCCGGTATCATTACAACCCCAAGTGGCAACATACAAGTCATTTTTTGCATTTCCAATTCTATTGATTCCTGATTATCTAATTCACCTTGTAGCAATTGCAAATCAACCTTACACATAGAACCCGATTCCCCTCTAATAATATACTCAAAAATTATATCTCGCTCACCAATAAATTTAGTCTTCTTGCAATTCTCTAAATTTTCATTAAAACAGCTCCAGCTATTACACTTCTCATAACTAAAAAACAAGAACCAAATTCCCCAAACTAAAACAGCCAGAATCACAAGACCAATAAACCACTTCCAGCTAAAATATTTTTTTTTAACCTCTCCTTTCATATCCCACAAAACAAAACGAGGTATATAAAAGTTACTCAAAAAAATAAAAAATAAAAAGCCCTCAATTTCTCGAAGGCATATAAAAGTAAACAATTTTTATTTTAGTTAGATTTAGACAAGGCGAAAGGTTGTGTGGCGTACAATGGTACGCGAGCGTTCTTCCAACGCAGTATAAATCAACTAAAATTAAAATTATAAAGATACTAATTGAATATTAGTATCAAACCCTTTCCCAAAAGTCTTTGCTGCAACCGCTCGTGATTTCAATCTCTCAGCCGACCGAATTACAGATTCGCTAGCGATAGAAACCATCAATACAAAAGCATCTTTAGCACTAACTGAATTTAACTTCAAAGCAGAAACGTTCTTAACTACTTCCAAATCATCATTCAAAATTAAAACATTTCTACCTTTAATTTCAGAAGCAAGTTCTCTTAACCTTGAAATATCATCATCAGTCAATACTCTTCGAACAACATTTTCAACAGGTTCAGTTTCATACTTTGGCTTACGCTCACTTCTATTGAACGAACTCTTAGAGTTTGAGATTCTACTCAAAAAAACTTTTGCAGGAACTTTCTTTCGAAGTGCTTGCAATAATTCCTTACCAGCTAATTCTTCAACTTCCTTTCCATCAGGTGCTTGTGCGATGTAAACAACTTTAGCATTATCGTAGACATTTTGAGCGATTAAATTTCCGCCCCTATCTCCATCAACGAATAAAGTAATTTCCTTCGTTTCACCTAGAGTAGTAATCGTTTTTGGGAAACGAGTTCCTTGCATCCCTATAACATTATTGATACCGTGCTTTAACATGTTCACAACATCTGCTCGACCTTCACAAACAATGAGCTCTTTATCATTATCAATATTTGGACCAGCAGCTAAACCTTCAGCGCCATAACTAACTACCTTGGCAGCTCGTGTAGATTCCCTAAGTTCAGTTTCCATCTCTGTAGAATCCATTCCTGTGCCATTAATTCCAGCAAGTAAAGCCTTAGCTCTTTCCATAATGTAATCACGTTTTCCGCCCCTTACATCACTAATATCTCTAATAGTTATCTTAGCATCAGTAGGGCCAATCTTATCAATTGTTTCTAAAGAAGCCGCAATAATTGTAGTTTCAGTTTTATCTAAAGCAGATGGAATCGAAATTTCTCCTGTTGTTTTCCCACCTTCAGTAACTAAATCAACTTCAATACGCCCAATTTTACCTTCTTTTTGAAGCTCTCGAAGTTCCATATCAGAACCAAGCAATCCTTCAGTCTGTCCAAATAAAGCACCAATTACATCAGGCTTTTGAAACGGACCGTCGGCTGTAAAATCTGCAATGATCGAATATTTTATCGACGTTGGACTTATTTTAGCCATTCTTTAGACCCCCAAAGAATGGATAGTGATACTTTTTTAAAGTTTCTCTTGTCATTATTTTTTCTCCATTTTATTTAATTTATATTAGAAATATTCTAGCTGTCTATCCCGCTCCCTTGAGCCTCATTTTGTAATTATGAATGTGATACCGTAATAATTTTTCCGAACTCGGACATCTCTAACACCAAACAAAACAATTTTACCTTTTTAAAACTTACCATAACCGCAATTCATCATATATTATAAAATTTTACAGAAATATTTATAAAGATAATTTCTCAGTTAGGATTAAATAAAAGAGATGGCGACACACATTGAAAATGAATCTGAAGAAGTTGAAGAGGAAGAATTTGACGATGCAGAAGAAATGGAAGATGATGAATGAGTCATATAAATAAAATGCCAGAAACAGAAACAAGTTTGAACGAAGAATACGAAGATATCAATTCCGACATAGATCTTGAAGAAGATATCTAAATTTTTTATTTTTCTACAAACCCTCTAACAATTTCATTTCCCTAAATAGCCCAAGAGCCTTATATGTGGATAACAATTTATCTTTAATTTCATTTTTTTCAATATCCTCTAGGTTCATTTTAATCAACTTCTCATAAAACTTAACTGCCGATGCCCTCTTACCTTTACTCTCTAATTCTTTAGCAGAAATCAAATAAATATTTTTTCGTGCTAATTTTACCTTCATTTTCTGCTCTACATTTGCATTTCGTGAAGCTCGAATAAACATTTCATCAGCATCATCGACCTTGCCTACCCTCGAATACAATTCTGCTGCATTTACATAACTATCAATTTTCTCCCTAAAGCTAATTTCCATTCCGGCCTTATTAGACATCGCTTTAGCCGCTCTCTCAAACATTTTCCTCTCTTCATATAAACTAGATAATTTCTTCCAAAGAGTTCGTTTAATTTCAAAATCAAAACCAGAAATATTTAATGCAGATTCTAAATATATAATTTTATTCAAAGCTGTATTCATCTCAGCCAACTTATCTTCAATTTCCTCAATAGTCTTTTCTCTAACTTGAATTACCATAAAGCAAAAACACCCGTAGACTTTTTAAGAATTATCGTGATTGACTAACCTCAAAATAACTTCCTCAGACAACAGCTCCAAATTAACACCATCAAATCCCCAACCATCTTCACTATTCAAAACATTCTCAGGATTCACTTCGCCCCTGTTTTGGTCATAGAGTCTTCCTTCTAATCCCACAGAAAATCGTAACTCATCTCCAGAATTCATCCCGTAATTATAAACTCTTATGCACTGACCAACATTCAACCCATCTTTACAATACTCCAAGTAAACTCTATGTCCACGAAACAAGCCCTCTTCCGCTTTTAAGAATTTTAAATCTTTCATAAAAATAAATCATCTTCAGAAGTTTTTAAGAATTGTTATACCGCCGTCCTATAAAATAAAAATTAATTCGAGGAAGAGTTTCTTCCTCGAAAGATATTATAAAAAATAAAAAATAGGTCAATTAGACCTTAAAGTTTCTTCTCAGTTAAACTCTTACAGACACCTGCAGCAACTGTAACACCAGCGTCTCGGATAGCGAATCGAGCCATGTTTGGATTATCTCCAACTGCCTCAAGTACTAGATTTCCGACCGGTTTGATCTTAACAATAGCAACATCCCCATTCTTCAAAAAGTCTGGGTTCTCTTCTGCAACCTGTCCTGTAGCGGGGTCCAACTTAGCCTTTAATTCCACGAATTGACATGGAACCTGAGCTGTGTGAACATGGAAAACTGGTGTATAACCTTTAGCAATAACAGTTGGATGATTGATAACAGCAACTTGTGCTTCAAACTCTTCAACTATTTTAGCTGGGTTAGCAGCTTCACAAATAACGTCTCCTCGAGCCATATCTTTCTTACCAACACCTCTGATGTTGATACCGACATTGTCTCCAGCTTCGCCTTCTTGTAGCTGTTCGTGATGAGCTTCGATAGATCGAACTTCACCTTCGATTCCAGTTCCAGATCGTCCTGGTAATACGATAACCTTTTGACCGATTTTCATAATACCTGTTTCAATCTTTCCTACAGGAACAGTACCAATACCAGTGATATCATAGACATCTTGGATTGGCATACGCATTGGTAAATTAGTTGGTTTTTCTGGTGCAGGGAACTTATCAATCTGTTCTAGAACAGTTGGTCCTTTGTACCATGCCATCTTGTCAGATCTGTTTGCAATGTTGTCGCCCATAAGAGCTGAACCTGCAATAAACGGAGTCTCTTCAGGATTATATCCAGCCTGTTTAATAACAGCCTTAACATCCTCAACAGCCTTATTGTACTTCTCTTCAGAATAATCAACAACGTCCATCTTGTTAATAAGAACCGCAAGTGATTTCACACCCATAGTTCGAAGTAACCAAACGTGCTCTTTTGTCTGAGGTTGTACACCGTCTTCACATCCAACAACTAAGAAAGCCGCATCTGCTTGCGAAGCACCAGTGATCATGTTT
>DAOWDJ010000021.1 GCA_030639065.1 archaeon | reverse complement strand
TAGGACCCTTCATAGATCCACCACTTCCCATTTCTCTTTTCGCCAATATCTTTTTAGCAAGGAGTTTTTTATCTCCGGAAATACTTATTTCCTCACAATTGATAATACCTACGGAATTACCTTTCAATAACTCTTTAGCTACAACACTCGCCAATCTACCAAAAACAGCTTCAGTTCCGTCATATATATTATGTACCATTATCTTAAAATATCATAACCATTTAATTGAGGATTTTTCTTCATCTCGTCGATGATTGAAATATAAGTTCCCTTTGCGCTCTTAATTTTATCAAGTGCTTTCTCAGAAACAGACCACGCAACAATTTTTTTCCCTTCGCTTAATTCTCCAGCACTCAAGATTTTACCAGCGACTAAAACATCTCCTTTTATCATATCAACATCCTTTAAATTAATAGCGGGCCATCTTCTTTTAGGTCGAGCAAGTTCTTTAGCCACAACAGGATTTGTTTTTTTCAGTTTAATAATAGTTTCAACTAAGGAAGCATCCATTTTATGCTTCATTCTTTTTTCTATTTTTGTTTTATTTATTTCCATTTTTGTTTTATGGGCGGAGAAGGACTCGAACCCTCGTAAGCATAAGCTAACGCGCCCTTAACGCGCCCCGTTTGACCACTCCGGCATCCGCCCTTGTTGGAGCATTTAATATGCCTAGTTTACTAAATAATTCCCAATTAATTTGGGAACCTACATAATTCGCTCTACTTAATAGTTTTAGAGATTTCAGAAAGATTTCCCTTCAGAGCTTTACATGTCTCACTAAAAATTTCTTTAGCTTCGATTTGTCCCCACGACTCAATCGAGAAGACTAAATTATCATCAAATTCAATACTAACACCAGGGTAGTCGGCCATGTCTTCCTGATCCAAATCACAGGCAGCGGCATTTTTAACTTTTAACCTCTCCCCAAACATTTCGAAAACTTCTGGATAAACTTCAGCTAATTCACTTTGTTTTTCCCCTTCGCTAGAAATTTTAATCTTTGGTAAATGTTTGTAAAATGCCAATCCTGGCATAAACTTAGCATGATCAACACCTTTTCCAGACTTAGCTCTGGCAACTAATTCAATTTCCTGTCCCTCTCTAAGTAAAACAAGGGGGGTATCAGGGTAAATAATATCATCACCAAGCTCACCCGCAAAAATTTCAATACCCTCATCTTTTCCCTTTACCTTCATTTTCATTTCGACACTCTGGTCACTCTTCATTTTCTGGTTTTTCAAGGATAAAAGTCCGAGACGATGCGCAATAATTTCATCATAAAGCGCAGAATCATTTTTATAAATGTCAGCCTCGACAATTGCCAAGATTGGAATTTCCCCAACGCTTCTTCGAAGAGCATTCGCCAAACTAATATTCATCTTACTAACAAAACTAATTTCTTCCGGTGTTTTTGTAATTATTTCCATTTTACTTTATTTGATTTTTACTTTATAAGTCTATACTCTTCGACCTCGTCGACCACCTTTCTTTTTAGGTCCGCCACGAGCAACAGCAGTAGTTTCACTCATGCTTAAAATTTTAAATCCTTCTTTAGTTAGAGTTCGAACAATTGCATGAGCTCCAGGTCCAATTCCAGTCGCCCCAGTTTGTCCTTTCATCCGAACATAAAGAGTGTTTATTCGATAGTCTCTACATATATCTTGCACCTTCTTTGCAATAAACATAGCAATTGTAGGATTAGCTCTCATTCGATCGTGTTTTGTAATCTGCCCACCAGAAATTCGCCCAATTGTATTTCCAGTCAAGTCAGTTACGTTAGCAATAGTATTATTAAAACTAGCATAAACATTCAAAATTCCCACATTATCTTCATTCTTTGACATTTTTCCCATCCTCCATTTCCTTTTTAATTTCTTCTTTAACTTCCACAGGTGCTACTTTCTCCTTGACTTTCTTTTCTTTAATTGAAATTTTATCTTCTAGTTCTTTGGTTACAACAAATGAAGGGATATTAACTATGTGTCCATCTACCAAAACATTTTTATGAACAATAAGCTGTCGAGCAGCTTTTACAGTATTTGCTAATTTCTTCTTAAAAAGAAATGTCTGTAATCTCCGTTCAAAAAGATTTTCCTCAGTTAAAGCCAATACATCAGAAATATCCGTGATATTCATATTCATTTTATTTAACTTGTCGAAAAATACTTGCTGTTCCGCAATATCTTTTCCGATTAAATTTTTAGCTCTTCGCCTTAATTTAGAAACAGCAGTTTTCGCCTTCCAAATTTCTCGCTTATTTTTTAGTCCATATCTTTTAATTAAAATATTCTCTTCATCCATCCTAGCTCTGTCAAACAACTTTTTAGGTCGACTAAATAATTTCCGTTTCCGTTTAATATCTCCCATCTTATTTGTTTTTCTTTGCAGCCGCGACAGATTTCTTTCTGTTTCGTCTGAAATTTCCTTTAGTTCTTTGTCCTCTTACGGGTAGATTCGCCGTATGACGAATTCCTTTATATGACCTGATTTTCTTCAATCTTTTAATGTCAAATTCTTTCCTCAATTTCAAATCTGCACCACTAATGTGTTTATCCTCACCACTCTCCAAATCATTTTGTCTATTTTTTAGGAATGCAGGTACACCAGGATTTTTAATAGCATCCTCGATTCTTGTTAATTCGTCCTTGCTGAGATCCTGTATTTTCTGTTTTCTGTCAAGTTTTAAAATTTTACAAATTGCATTAGAAACAGTCCAAGAAATACCATTAATTTTAGTAAGTGCAGAACCAACCTTGCTATCTCCACGAATATCCTTCCCAAGTACCCTGATTAAACTAACATCGTCCTGTTCTTTTCTTACGTATTTTTTTTTCTCGTTTTCCATTTTAATATTATGAAATAAACAAATTGTGTCTTTGTATTTCTGTTAATTCTTCCATTATTCTTTTTGCAACAGTTTTATCTGGCGACGGCATATTGTGAACTCGCTCCTTGATGTCATCAAAAGATTCGAAATCTTTGTCTTCCCTTGCTTTAAGAATCATGCCCGTGTGTTTTTTCCCAAGTCCAGGCAATAATTCAAATTGATGAAGTCGAGTATTTATAGCTTGCGCTTCATTAAAAAATTTAACAAATCTTTGTTCGTTCTCTTTGACGTTGTTCTCAACAAACCCTTCCAACTCTACCTTTGCAGTTTCAGTCAATTTTTCCCTCGGACATCTTCCAAGAATATACTGTACCTTCTCTCGTTTTCCATCTCCAATATAAGCACTTTCTCCAACCTCAAATTTCTCTCCTCTACGAGGTACAAGTTGCAATAAAGTAAGCCCACTAACCCCAATAGCTTGCGCCAAAGGCACCCTTTTATTTTCTAATGGATAACCATAAGGCAAAAAATCTAATACAATAGCAGTTTCTTCTTTCATTATTTTCTACTTAAACTTTTTAGTAACTTCTAAAATTTTGTTCACTTCTTCCTGATCAAGTGACACTTCAATAACAACCTTATTTAGTTCAGAAGCGTCGGTAGGAACAAAATCAACAATTTTAACTATGTGTTCAGCTTTTAATTTAATTAGATTAAGATTTTTTAATTCCTCTTTCATTTCTTGCGCTTTCTCTAAAGGCATTTTGTTAAAATTCTTAATAAATTTTTTAATTGATTCAGATTTTTCAGAATCTCCGACTAGAGAAACAACTTCTGCCATTGTGATTGGGTTTTCTTCTTTTATTGCCATTTTATAATTTTCTTAAGTGAACAGGATGAACTATAAGTGTTTTCAATTTATTTCCGTCCTTAATCTCTACTAATTTAAATCTACCACGACTACCAGAAACTTTTCCACTCATGCCCTTTAATCTCTTAGGAAACGAAGCTCGAACACCGAGGTCAGTTACTAAAGCAACATCTACACCATCGTCAATTTTCTTGAAGTAAGAACTAAGTTTTAATTTTCCTTTTTCTCTAACTCGCTTTCTTTGTCTTGCCATAATATTAAATGATTACAGAACTCTTGCGCTGCAAACAACTTGGACAATAAATATCCTATCAAATCAAGAAAAATTCCCTTTATAAAGTTATTCTCCACGACTAAGAACATCATCAAATATCAATTCTTCGGGGCTAGAATTCTGAACTTCAACGTCTCCAATAGGCTGTTCTTCAATCGACACATTAGAATATTCTGATACCTCTTTGTTAACGATTTCTTCTTTGTCTGTGGCAATCGCAATCTCAGGTTCTAGAATCATAAGATTATCTTCACTGACTTGTCCCAATTCTAAATTTCCAGCATCACGTTCCTTCTCCATCCCGTCGACAATTGCCTTAGCCATTTTCTCCCCCCAAACTTGATACATACAACGTTTACATATATCAACAACAAAATTAGAGTCAATTTCTGTAGAACAATAAATGCATTTTTTCACCATCTTGTACTTTTTCTAACAAATCCCCTTTTTAAATTTTTATGAACTATTGCGACATATCACAAATCTTTAAAAAGAAAATTAACTAAGATTAAATATGAAAAAGGTGATTTTATTATTAGTATTACTATCAATAGCTTTTGTTTCTGCAGATACGACATGTGATTTAGAGGTGACACTATTAAATCAAGATCCATATCCAGCGGTTCCTGGGGATTATGTCAAACTAGTATTTCAAATAGGAGGAATAACCTCTCCAGATTGCGATGATATAACATTCAACTTACCATCAAGCTACCCAATAGAATTTAACCCAGGGGAATCTGGTATTAGAATTTTCAAAAAAGTAGATTATGTCAAAGACTACCAATCAAATATACTGGTCCCCTATGAAGTTAGAATTAACAAAGATGCAATCAATGGAGCAAATTCAATAGAGATCCAAGTTCAAAGCAGAAATGGGATAATGCTCTCAGAAACATTTGATATTGAAATTGAAGACGTAAGAGCAGACTTTGAAATTTATATCAAAGATTTTGATTATTCCACAAACGAACTGACATTAGAAGTATTAAACATAGAACAATCAGATATCGAAGCTCTAATAGTTAAAATCCCAAAACAAGATAACATAATAATTAAAGGTTCAAATCAGGTCATCGTCGGAGATTTAGATTCAAACGAATATACAACTGCGGATTTTGAAGCAACTCCATCTGATGGAGAAATTACAGTGGAACTGATATATTCAGACACAATTAATACGCGAAGGTCTATCACAAAGACAGTAATTTTCGATTCATCATATTTTACCGAGAGAAAGGCAGATAAAAAAACAACTTCTATAGGGACCTACATTATTTTAGGAATTGCGTTAATTATAATTACTTGGATGCTAATCAAAAAATTCAAGAAGAAGAAAAGGTAATTCTATTCATAACGTAACGCATCTACCGCATTAATTTTGCTTGCTCTCCACGCTGGTATCATTCCAGAAATTGCTCCAGTAAATGTTGCAAATAAAATTAATCCCACGAATAAAGTCCACGAATAATGAGGACTAAGAAACCCGTACCCAAGATTATCTAAAATATTTGCTCCCAAAATCGTTGCGCCCCACCCAACTAAAACTCCAATAACACCAGCAACAAACCCAAGAAATCCAGACTCAAATAAGAAGATTTTAAAAATTTCTGAATTCCGAGCACCAATAGATTTCAAAACTCCAATTTCCTTAAATCTTTCTAATACCGAAGTAATCATTGTATTTGCAGTATTTATTGCAGAAACAACAACAGAGATTAAAGCGATTAAAATAATAAAACCGACGATGATATCTAAGACAACCATATAAGATTCTAATAAATCGCTATAAGATTGAACGCTAAAATCCTCTTTCCCTTCATCTAAACCCCTGTACTGCCGTAACTTTTCCTCAACTCTATCAGCAACACCATCAACATTGTTCTTATCTACTCGTGCAACAATCATTCCATAAGAGAGCTCCGCGTCCGGATAAAGCTCTGGCATAAAATCATTCGTCACATAAATATTGGAATCGTCCTGTGGATTACCTATTTTTTCATAAAACCCAACAATCCGCAAATCCTGTCCCTGTACATTAATCTTACTATTAAGGGAATAAACCTTCGGAAAAATTTTATCCTTAATCATATAATTATAACCCAAAACAACTTTCCCAGACTCACCAGTCCTAACATCCCTTCCCTCAATAATCTCAACATCCGAAAGTTCTACTATCATAGGGATATTGGGGTCATAACTCGCAACAAAAACATATTTCTTCAAATCATCCTGCACAACCTCTGCGACATCCATATATGTCCCCGTCGCTTCATAAACCCCCGCCGTTCTTTCAATTACCTGCACATCTTCATCTAAAAGTTCAAAGGTTGTATCTAAACCAGGTATCCCCGCACCTTTCGGCATAATCATCAATTTATCTACCGAAGATGAAGAGGTAAATTCATCAACATAATCATAAAGGCCCCAGCCAAAACTTACAAAAATAAAAATTGTAGCAATTCCAACAAAGATAGATAAAATGGTAAGAATGCTTCTAGATTTACTTTTTTTAATATTATTTAGCGAGTATTTTACACTCTCTTTGCTGATTACCACATTATCCCCTCAGCGCCTCCACTGGATTTTGTTTAGCGGCATTCATAGCTGGGGTAATGCCAGCAACGGCACCAATGAAAAAACTTCCTATTAAAGCTCCACCTATTAATACAGCATCTATTACAGGGGAAAGCTCAGTCCCAAGAAAATTATTAATTCCCATAACACCAACAACTCCAATCAGGGTCCCGAAAATAGCACCAATCAGACCACCAATAAAACCAAGCATTCCAGATTCAAAGAAGAATTGTATAAACACCTGGCTATTTCTAGCGCCTATTGCTTTCATAATCCCAATCTCTTTCTTTCTTTCCAGGACAGAAGTCGTCATCGTATTAACAATTCCCAAAGCCCCAACCAAAATAGAAATTGAAGCAATAATTATAATAAAAGCCTGAACGCCACCTAAGATACTATTGACAGTTTCCATCATAGCTTCAGGAGTAGATACTTCAAAATCTTCTTCGCCAATATCAACGTCCCTTCTATTTCTTAATAATTTTTCAATATCCTCAGCCGCCCCATCCATATCATCAGCATCCTTAACAATAGCAACAATCAAATCAATCTCCTCGCCATACCCAGTCAAATCATCAAGAACATCATCATTAATCAATATCGCAGAATCAAAAATCAAACTACCTTTCTTTTCCAAAATACCAACAACCTCAAATTTCTCATCGTTAACTAAGATTTTATTTCCAACTTTAATTTCTTTTCCGAACCCATTACTATCCAAACCAAACTTGCTTCCCAACACAACTTTTTTTAAATCAGAATCTTGCAAGAGCCTACCTTTCTCGGCTTCTATATCCATAATTTCCCAACTTTTCTTTTTTTCTTTTCCATAGGGAATCGAAATCGCAGACATAATTTCCAGTTCATTATCAAATTCGATCCTAACAGTTTCAAGATTCCTGGGAATTGCCATATCAATACTAGAAAGTTTTTCCATAGCCTCTGCATCGGCAGTTGTCAATTTATTGACAGCACCACTTCCAGGCGCACCATAATTATTAACACCACCGGCTTGAACAGTGATAACCTGAGTTGAACTGATGCCAAACTGTGCTCCAACCGCTGCCTGTAGTCCAGCGCCCAAACCAATCAAAGAAACAACCGCAGTTACACCAATAAAAATACCAAGTAAAGTTAGCCATGACCGGATCCCCCGATGCTTCAAATTTTTTAAAGCTAAAATCAAATAGTCAAGATTCATTATCTCCTCCCGTTCGACTTAGCTTCTCTCTTTTTCTTTTTAGTAACATCAATAAATTTTCTCCCAGCTCTTTTGGTCACCTTGTCAAGTTTCCCATCTAATAGCCAATAAATAACATCTGCATACTGCTTAGCTAAGTCAGGATCATGAGTAACCATAATAATAGTTTTCCCTTCATCATTTAACTTTTCCAAAAACTCCATAACAATTGTTCCAGTTTTTGTGTCTAAATTTCCAGTAGGCTCGTCTGCAAGAATAACCTCCGGATCGTTCGCTAAACTTCTAGCAATAGCAACTCTCTGCATCTGTCCGCCAGAAATTTCTCCAGGGTAATGTTCCATTCTATCTCCTAATTCAACCAATCTCAAAAGGTCCTCCGCTTTTTTAGTCCTCTCTTCAAAACTTGTTCCTTGGAACATCATAGGCAGCATAACATTTTCTTTTACTGTCAAATTTGGAATTAAATTAAAAGATTGAAAAATAAATCCAATTTTCTTTCCCCTAACCTGTGCCAAATCTGACTCACTAAATTCAGAGATATCGCCATTGTCTAAATAAATTGTTCCATAAGTAGGCATATCCAAACTTCCGACCAAATTCATTGCGGTAGATTTTCCCGAACCACTCGGTCCCATAATCGCAACAAATTCACCTCCGTAAACCTTAAACTCCAAGTGATCAAGCGCCTTAACGACAGAATCCCCCATAGGGTAATGCTTAGAAACATTTCTCAATCTAATAACCTCCTTTTTTACCTCTTCCACCATATACAAAATACTTAAAGAAGATATATAAATTCATCGCCCATAAACTTTATAAATCAAAATTTCGCTAGTTGAATATGATAATCCCAATTCGTTGCTTTTCTTGCGGGAAGCCAATAGCTCACCTGTATCCAAGATACAAAAAAATGGTAGAAGAAGGTATGTCTCAAAAAGACGCCCTAGATGAATTAGGAATAAAAAGATATTGCTGCAGAGCTCAGATTCTAGGACAAACAGATACGTTAGAGCTGGTTAACAAATTCAAGAAGTTTTGAATTATAAATTAGACAGAACCTCAATATTCATTGCGTCGCAAAATACTTAAAGATAAAATCCCATCCAAAATTAGGTGTATAATCATGCTAATGTATATTTTAATTCTTTTTTTAATAATACTCTTATTAATTGCCGTATGGAAATACAAATTATTTAGTTTTTTAATTTCAAAGATTGCAGACATTGCGGAAAGAAGAAAAACAATAAGTACCCCAATTAATGACTCTCTTCCTTATTTTAATTCTGATATAAATTATTCCCCGCAACAAGTATCTGACAAACTTATGAAGAAACTATCGCAAGATGGAGAGATTTTTTTAAAACCAGGATTATATGAATTTCATCTACAAAGTTTTTGTTTAGACACTGGAAAATGCAGTCCCTGGGATGAAGAATGTTCTTCAATTACATCCCTTAAGGGGATGCGAAGTGAAGTTATCAAAACCCTAATTAAAAATTCGTTAACCTTCCCCAAGATTTCTCAAAGAGACATTCAGAGTTTAATATGGGCAATAACTATGAATATGAAATATGAATCTATGCCTGAAGATTTCCAGCTTACAGCCATGCAACTATTATCTAAAAAAGAATTAAAAATGATAAGAAAAAGTTTCTGGAAAAAAATTCCTTCGCCCTTTAAAGATTTCTTTTTGTCCCAATTGAAACTATTATTACCAAAAGATATGATTAAAGCAATCTCGAAATTAAATAAAATGAAAGAAAAATTCTCAAAGGTTGGAACTACTTATGAAGAATTAGAAAGAGTCGCGATTCGTTTTAGAAAATCGCAAGTCAAAAAAGATATGTCTGAAACTAAATCCAATAAATGGTTTATAACCGAAGAAGGATATTTTATACGAGCCTTTTGCAAAAATTATATGGAAACAAGAATGCAAGTTTGGATGCCTAAAAAAGATGAATACTTTTCCGAAATAGATAAACTTGAAAGAAAAAAGATGTTGAAACATAAAGATGGACGGGCAGGATTTTTTGGCAAAAAATTATTTTTTGCATTTCCATTTTTAATATCTGGGATACTTTACCAATTTAACTCTGGAAGTGATTATGGCGTTGAAGATTGGGGAACAGTAAAATGCCCTTCTTTCCTCAGGGTAGGAAATTTCCCTCAAAAAGGAACCCAAAGAATATTAATTTCATGCAAGAAAAGCATATAATTTAAAATTAAATCCTAAATAATATTATTCCCGATATTTAAAAACTAAGAATACGCCTGTGACCAAAAGCAATATTGCCATTCCAGTCATTATCTATCCATAAGTTTTTGGCATCTGGTTAGCAATAACACCAACCAGTGTAGCGACACCCGCAAAAAATAATCCAATCCCTTGTTTTTTATTTATTGTTTTCATGATTATTTCCTATACTTTTTTAAAATAAAAATAGACAGCTTCGTGCGTTCCCATCAGAGACAGTACAGACACGAACATAACAAGCTTAACTTCTGAGTTCGGGATGGGATCAGGTGTAACCAAATTACTATGGCCGTCTAACAATATATCAAAATTTCTATTTAAAAACCTTGCTACTTCTTAATCAATAGTTTTTTATAGCAAATTTAATCAGTTATTTCATGAGGGAATGCCGGAGCGGTCAAACGGGGCAGACTCAAGATCTGTTGGCTTATGCCTACGGGGGTTCGAATCCTCCTTCCCTCATCACGGTTTCTTTCCCATAAAATTCTCCAAAAAGTTCTTATGTTCTAGTATCATTTCCTCAGGAAGCCCATTCTTAAAAATTTTAAACTCGTTTGCCTCTTCATTTAACTGGAGTTCTCCAGATTTTATTTTTGCTAAAAACACAAGGGAAATAGCATGTTTTTCATTTTCTTTCCTTTCAGGATTAAATTCTACAGTTCCAACAAGTTTTCCTAAATCTATTTTGACATTTAACTCTCTCTTAGCTGTGTGAATAGCCGCTTCCTCTAAACTTTCCCCAAACAGAATAGCCCCGCCAGGCAAATGCCATTTTCCCATATAAGGGTCAATAATCCTTTTTGTTAGGAGAATTCCTCCATCAATTTCAATTATTAAGTCAACACACACTCGAGGAACCCTAGCATATATCTTATCAAATTCTTCCTTTGACAATCTCTTTACCATAATTAAATTTCTCTCATAAACTTTTTATACCTTTCCTTTCTCGTTAAACTATGCCCTTGTAGCTCAGTTTGGATTAGAGTGCTTCCCTCCTAAGGAAGATGTCGCAGGTTCAAGTCCTGTCAAGGGCGTAGAAACTGCGACAGTCGTAGGCGAACAATTCGCTTCGAGTAAAATAAAATTCAATTAAAATATTTTTACGAAATGCAAATTGCGAGTAAAATCCTGCCGAG
>DAOWDJ010000019.1 GCA_030639065.1 archaeon | reverse complement strand
TGCTAATTTCAATAGTTCCACTTTCTTGTCGAAGTTTTTTGATCCATTTTGTGCGTTAATAATTTCTTTAAATTTATCATAAGCTTTTCCTGAAGATAAAATTTCTTCTGCTTTTTTTCTCGAACCTTTTATCCCACATAGCTTCATTAGCTCAGCCGACAAGAATAATGATTTCTCTTTTAAGTCTAATGGTCCTCCATTTTGTAAAACTGCTAAGACATCTTGCATTTCTAAAACTGGACCGAACCCGTTACCAATTGGCTGAGATCCATTTGTATAAACTACTTTTAATTTCAACTTAAAACTTTTTGCGATTTGTTCAAATTTTTTCCCGAGATTTTTTGCTTGTTTAATTGTTGCAATTTTTGAACCTTTACCATACGGAATATCAATCAAAATATATTTCGAACCTGCCGAAATTTTCTTTGACATAATAGATGCTAGAAGCTGTGGTTCAACATCTAGGTTTAACAATCGCTCTACTCTAATAATTTTATCGTCTGATGGTGCTAATCCAAGAGAGCCTCCCCATGCTAGACAGGCGCCAACTCTAGTTACTATTTTTTTAATTTTACTTAAAGCTATTGCGACATCTGATAGTGTTTCGATTACGTCTGCTGTTCCCGAAGCTGATGTGATTGCCCGTGATGATGTTTTTGGCAAAATTAATCCTGCTGCTGCGCAGATTGCAACAACAATTGGTGTAGTTCTGTTTCCTGCAATACCTCCAATGCAATGTTTGTCCGCAATATATTTCCCTTTAAACTTTAGTTTTGCCCCAGTCTTTATCATTGCCTTTGTTAGATTAATTGTTTCATCCATTGACATTCCATTTAGTCTTTCTGCAGCTGTGAAAAATGCAATTTCAGCTTCTGTTAAATTATTGTGAACAATTTCTGAAATTAGGTATTGCAATTCTTTTCCATTTAGCTTGTCTCCATTTAATTTTTTCTTGATTAAGGATGTGGCGTCAGACATTTCTGAAGCACTAACTTCAATCATAGATTTATTCTTTAACTTTAGGATATTACTTAATTCTTGAGAAAGTCCAATTTCATTAGTTTTTACTAATTTTGGAAAGATGTCTACAATGGCATAAACTTTTTTAGAATTTGAAAGTAAAACTCGGTCATTTGCAAATACATTAAGTTTTTCTGCACTTTTGTCGTCAAGAACAACCACTGGTCTACCAGCTAACCAATTCAAATTTTTAATTTTTAATTTCATATTTAACCTCTAGTTATCGAAGAGCTCTTTCAATTTACCCTCTTGATAGAATTCGATAATAATTAAAACGTAGGCAAGGATAAGTGGCCCAAGTAATAATCCAGGTATCCCGAAAAAGTAAAGCCCTCCTATTGTTCCAATAACACTTAAGGCAATTGGAAGATTTGATCGTCTCGATAATATGTATGGTCTAAGGAAATTATCGATTGTTGATACAAATAGCGCACCATAAATAAGTAAGAATACACCTTCGAATGTTTTACCTGCAACTAATAAAATAATTCCAGTCGGCAACCAGACCAACCAAGACCCTAGAAGTGGAATCATGGAAGCAATGCTCGCGATGAATGTTAGACTTAAAACTTTAGGCACTCCTAGGAAAAATAGACATACACCCAATGCTAACCCCTGAATAATTCCAATAAAAATTTGTCCAAAAACAATCGCATTAGTTATTCCCCTAAACTCTCCTAAAATCTTCCTTTCTGTAGAACTAGAAAAAGGTGATAGTTTTGATATATACCCTCGAAGTTCATCGGCATCCCTAATCGCAAAAAAGAGTGTAAAAAGGAAAACAGCAAATTGGAGAAGTAATGACGGCAAATTTATTAGCATGTTCGTGAATTGACTTAAAAATGTTGAAAAAGTTTTGCCTACGATATTATCAAGATTCATTGCTAGGTTCAATGATAAATCACTCTGCATAAAGCTATTAAGGAATTCTCCGAAATTAAAACCCTGTAGTAGAACATAAATTTCGAAAACCTGCTTAACTAATATTGGAACCAAATATATCATAGGAAGCGCCACCATAATTATCATTATCAGAAGCATTGCAAAAGCTGAAATGTTTTTATTTTTTACTTTTGCCTTAATTTTCCTGTAAACTGGACCGAAGATATAGGCAAAAAGAAGTCCTAATATTATTGGAATAATGATTGGTCTTAAAATTAAAAATGCTAATACGAAGATGCCAATAATAATTATTCCCACCACTCCTCTTTTTATATCGCTGTAGTCTGCCATGCTAATAATATGAATTACTAATTTATAAACATACGGGAATGAATAATATTATGAGAAAAATGGGATTTTGCGCGGAAGTTTTATAGAGAAATTTCATGAATAAATCTACGGAAAACTTATAAAGTAACATTAGAAATGTTTCATGAATAAGTTTTTTCCAGAAAACTTATAAAGAGACTTTTATATTTTGGTGTATGATTGTAAAAAAGATTTTTGATGGTGTCTTCGATGATATTGTACATGCAAATTTTTTGAAGTTTGGTCGGGGTATGTATGAAAACCGATATTTAATTGAGGGAAAAAGACAAGCAAAGAAATGGGCTGTTAAGACTAGCGCAGAATATGCAAATTTTTTAGTAAAGCGATGTTTGGAAAAAATAAATGGTAGCGTTGATATCAAAGGTGTTATTGTTTCAACTTCGGACCTGAAAGATGAGATTGGGTTTGATATTAAAAAAGTTAGTAATTTCCAGGGTGTTAAAAAAAATGTGATTGATACTAGTGTTGAACCCTCGCAAATTTTAGAGCTAATAGATAAATACCCTAAGGTTTTTTTTGCTTTAAGCTTTAGTGGTGAAGATTTTGTTTTGAAAATTAAGGCAAAAGCACCTGCGAGCGCTAAACCCGGAAAAAACAATGAGAGAGCTGTTGCCGATTTCTGTTCTTTAAAAACTCAAGATCAATCAATTATTGATGAGTTGTTTTTCGGCGTCGGTGATTTTAAAGAAGTTTTTATCAACCATATTATCAATGTAACAGATATTGTTTATCCAGATAATATGAATGAATTGAAACCTGGTGAAATTAGGGAATTATCTAAGAGAAAGGGAATTATCAAAAGGATTGCTAATGTGGATAGTGTTGAAAAAATAAGTGAAGCTAAATTTGTTGCTTAGTAAGATTTATATAGAAGAGGTGATTATTTTTATTATGAAAGTTGATTGGGTTGCTATTGTTGGAATTATTGCCGTCATTCTTTTGATTGGTGGTGCTCTTTGGGGAATTCCTAATTATAAAGTTTATTCCCGTGAATTGAATGGTAAGGCGCAGTTGAAAGAAGCTGAATGGAATAGGCAGATTGCGATTCAGGAGGCTGAGGCTTTGAAGGAGAGTGCGAAGTTGATGGCGGAAGCCGAGATTTTGCGAGCTGCCGGAATTGCGGAGGCGAATGAGATTATTGCTGGGAGTATTACTGAAGAGTATATCAGATATAAGTTTGTTGAGGGATTGAATGATGGGAATACTGAAGTTATCTATGTTCCTACTGAGGCTAATTTGCCAATCTTGGAAGCTCGTGGCTGAACCAATCTAATTTGTCATATTTTTGTAATGTTTTAATATAGCATTCGGCTTTTTGAGCATCAGATCTTGATTTACATCTTTTTGTTTTCAGAAGTTTCTTGAACCTTTTGCTTCGAACATATTTGCTACCTTTGCCTTCGACGTGAATCTCCATTCGTTTGTCTAAGTCGTTTGTAACACCGGTGTAAAAGGAGCCATCCTGACATTCAAGAATATATACGAACCAAGGTTTTTCCATTATTCATTAAGATTTTTTTGTTTTGCGCATGCCGAGCAAACAAGTGCCGTATCTTTTAAAGACATATAATATTTATTCCCTTCCTCTAGAATATCATTAAATTTTTCCCAGCCTTTTTCTATTGTAAGCTTTCCTGAAATTACCTGCTCTGGAACTTTGGCTGCATCTTCTAAAAGCTCTATTCGTTTTTTAAACATATTAAAATGATAAAGATTTGGTTTTGCTGATTTTGATATTTTTTTATTACACAGATAACATTTATCTTGTGTTATCAAGAGCTCTTGTTCTCGGATTGCCCATTGAAGTTGAAAATCGGCATCCTGAATTAGATGTTTATAATTTCCTATGCCTCCAAGCCGCTTGAATTTCAGGGTAATTTCTTCATTTAGTGTATCTTTGTTGAATATGATTATTTCTCCTATCTTTTTTGAATATCGCCAAATCGGATATTTTTTTTCTTTCCGTGGAGTTGTTGTTGGCTTTCCTACCCGATAAGCTTTTGAGCCTGCCTTAATTTTTCCGGTAGCCATATCTTTTTTTCTTTGAATTGTTTGTATTTTCTTTTCAGCAGATTTTTTTGCGATTGTTTTATTCTTTTTAGAAACGTATCCTTTTTCCCCTGGGAGAATATCTGGAGTTTTTATAGCCATAAATGATTTAATGAAATTTGTTTTATAAAGATTGGCGTAGAAAAGATTTTATAGGTTGTTGTAGTGAATATACTATGAAGAAAATAAATATTGTAGGCTGGAAAAATGAACTTGCGAGAGATTTGATTGCGCTAGGAAGCATTCCCTTTTTTCTCTTGGTCCTTGTGAGAATTTATTTACTTGATAATCCTGTTTATTTGAATCAATTTATTTTTTCTGGGATTGTTTTTTTGGGATTGTTTTTTATCTTTAGATTAAATTTGTATTCTGGGCTTGGGTTAATTGTGCTGTTTTTTACTTCGATGTACTATAATGATATTGCTTTTACCATATTTGGTTCAATAATTTATCTTTTTATTATTGCTTCTCTTTTTTATTTAAAATATGATATGAAAAAAGTTTTCTTGGGTATCTTAGCTGGAGTGATTGGAATTGCTATTGGCTATGTTTTGGCATAGGTTCAATATATCATAAGCTTTAAATAGCTTAATTTCTGATTATTTTTAATGGTTCCATCCAAAACTTAAATGTTTGGATGATGAGAATTTTGTGATTGGTTGGTCACGATAAAACGGCAAGTGCTATTGCTTAATTATCAGATAGTTAGAGCTATCAGGAAACAAAACAAATGACAAATGAGAACGGAATACGTAGTGGAAGTTTGCAGTTTTACCCGAGGGTGCGAGCTAAGAAAGTTATACCTGGTGTGAACTGGAAACCTGTATCTCGAGACGATATTGGATTTATGGGATTTGTTGGATATAAGGTTGGAATGATTTCTGTTTGGGCAAAAGATAATACTGAGCAATCTATGACTAAAGGCAAGAGGATTGCTATTCCTGCAACAGTTCTTGAATGTCCCGCTATGAAAATTTATTCTGTTCGATTTTATAAAAGTGGAAAAGTCTTGAAAGATATTGTTGTGACTAATGATAAGGATTTGAAAAAGAGCGTTAAGGTTCCTAAGAAAGTTTCTGAATTTAAAGACGTCGAGGAATCTGATGATGTTCGAGTGATTATGTATTCTGGTGTGAAAAAAACTTGCGTTGATAAAAATAAAGCGGATATGATTGAGATTGGGCTTTCTGGATATAAGAATGAAAAGTTAGCTTTTATTAAAGAAAATATTGGAAAGGAAATTTCGGTTGGAGATGTTTTTAGCGAAGGCCTTGTTGATGTTAGGGGAGTAACTAAAGGATTTGGAACACAAGGACCTGTGAAAAGATTTGGTATTTCATTAAAATCGCATAAGTCAGAAAAGGGGAGACGAAGACCTGGCTCTTTGGCTCCGTGGCATCCTGCGAGAGTTACTTTTAGAGCGCCTCAGGCTGGACAAACAGGGTATCATACTAGAATTACTTATAATAATTTAATTTTGAAAGTTGGGAAAATTTCGGAAGAGGATATCAATAGAAAGAGTGGATTTGAACATTATGGAACTATTAAAACTGATTATATAATTTTGAAAGGCTCTATTCCGGGACCACAGAAGAGAGGAATTGTAATTACAAATCCAATTCGGCCAACTAGATATCAGGCAAAGAAAAAATTTGAGGTGATTGAATTAAGATGAAAGCAAAATTATTTGATAAAGCTGGGAAGGAAAAAGGAACTGTAGATTTACCCAAGAATTTTGCGACTAAAATTAGAGAAGATATTTTGTCTAAAGTATTTGAGACGCAAAAAGGTCTTTACACTCAGGCTTACGGGGCTATGGAAGGTGCTGGTGCTCAGTATTCAGCTTCTGGTATTTCTAAGAAAAAGAGACACGATTGGAAGGCAACTTATGGTAAAGGAATTTCAAGGGTCCCAAGAAAAATTATGTCTAGACACGGAGCTAGTTTTAATTGGATTGGAGCTACTATTGCAAGTACCCGAGGTGGACGAAGACCGCATGCACCTAGGAGTAAAAAGAATTTGATTAAGAAAGTAAATAAAAAAGAACTATTGTTAGCTTTTAATTCTGCTTTGGCTGGAACGGTTGATGCAAAATCTCTGGGAAAGAAATATGGGAAGAAAGTTGAATCTGGATTTGTTTTTAATGATGCAATTTTGAAAGTTAAAACAAAAGATTTTATTACGGTTATGAAAAAAGTTTTTGGTGATGCATTTTATACTGTTTTGAAAAATAAACAAATTCGAGCTGGAATTGGAAAGATGAGGGGACGAAAATACAAGTCTAACGCTGGATTATTATTTGTTTTAGGGAACAAAGAGTCTATGAACAGGAAAGGGATTGAAGTTGTTAATGTAAATGATTTAACTATTAAAGATTTATCGCCAAATGGGGAACCTGGACGATTGGTTTGTTATACTGAAAAAGCAATTAAAGATATTGGAGAAAGATTTAAATGAAAACAATAATTTTAGAAAAAGTTAAGTCAACAGAAAAGATTGTTAGACAGATTGAGACCGACAATGTTTTAGTTTTTGTAGTTGATAGGGCCGTCAATAAAGCAGATGTTAAGAAAGAAGTAGAAACTCTTTTTGATGTTAAAGTTTCGAAAGTTAGAACTCATACTTTGAAAAATAAAAAATTGGCTTATGTTAAATTAAATGCAGATTATCCAGCGGTGGATGTTGCGACAAAATTAGGAGTAATGTAATGGGAAAAAGAATTATACAACAGCGTAGAGGAAAGGGTGGACATACCTATAAAACTAGAGAGAAAGCCGGAAAGCTTAGGCCTGGTTATATCTCTGATGCGAATGGCGAGTTTGAATGTATTAAATTAATTGCCTCAATTGGACATTCTGTTCCTATTGCGAAATTCATGAATAAGGAAGGTAAAATCTTTTATAATTTCGCAGTTGATTTATTGTACGTTGGACAAAAGATTGCATTTGATAGACATAATGCTGGAGATATAGCTAGACTTGGAGATTTAAAAAATGGAACCGAAATTTTTAACATTGAACACAATCCAAAAGATGGAGGAAAATTTGTTAGGTCGGGTGGAGGATTTGCTACGATTATGGCAAAAGAAGGAGACGTTGTAAAGATTATGATGCCTTCCAAGAGGACGAAAAAATTTAATGTTAATTGTAGGGCAACTATCGGTAGAGCTGCTGGAGATGGACGAATGGATAAACCAGTTTTAAAAGCTGGTAGACAGTTTTATATAATGAAATCTAAATCTAAATTATGGCCAAGAGTTTCTGCGGTTAAGATGAATGCTATTGACCATCCATTTGGTAGTGGACGAGGGAAAAGAATGAAGAGTAAGATTGCTAAACGAAATGCGTCACCAGGTAAAAAGGTTGGTCTAATTAGGCCGAGCAGAACAGGGAGGAAGAAAAGGTAAACATGGCAACAGATGAATTAGTAAAGAAAAGTAAGGATAAGTTCTATCGAGGGAAAAACGTCGAAGAATTGAAATCAGTTGATACTCGGGAGTTTGCAAAGTTGGTCAAAGCTCGGGCTCGAAGAACAATTTTAAGAAACTATAATATTATTGAAGCTTTTGTTGCTAAATGTGAAAGAAATGCATCCAAAAATAAACCAATAAAAACTCATGATAGATCTCTTGTTATTGTTCCTAGGATGGTTGGTAATACTATTGGTGTTCATAACGGAAAAGAATTTTTTAAAGTTGTTATAGTCGAAGAAATGTTAGGACATAGATTGGGAGAGTTTGCTATGACTCGAAGAATCGCTAAACATACATCCATTGGAGGAGGGGCTAAAAAGAAATTATAATGATGGCAGAAGAAAAAACTCAAATTAAAACAGATGATATCAAAAATATCACGAAAGAAAAAGAAACTGAAAAACCTAAGGTTAAAGAAAAGAAGAAAGAGACAATTAAGACAGAAGAGAAAAAGAAAGAAGTTAAGGTTAAAGAAATTCCTAAGAAAGAAATGGCAATGGCTAATGGATTTTCATTGAAGATTTCACCTAAGCAGTCAATTTATGTTTGTAGAGTTATTCGAGGAAAGAGTCCTGAGAATGCGATTAAAAGACTTCAGGATGTTATAGATGAAAAAAGACCGGTCCCTATGGCAGGATTGGAAGTTGGACACAAGAAAGGCAGAGGACTTGCGGGTGGAAAATTCCCTAAGAATGCATGTAAAGCTATCATAGAAATAGTAAAACAGGCTGGAGCAAATGCTATTGTTGCTGGTATTGAGAGCCCTGTGATCACAATTGCTAAATCAGATAGAGCATCGGCTCCGTATAGAAAAGCTGGGCGAAAAGCCAAAAGAGCTCATATTCATATTGAAGTAAGAGACAAGGTATCTTTAATAAAATCAAAAAAAGGAGTAAAAAAATAAAATGGAAGAAAAGAAATTTGTTCGGGTAAGAAAAGATGAATATAATATTAAGCAATTTGTAATGAGAATGTTTGGAAAGGGTAAGATTTCAAAAATTCGAATTGAATATACTCCTGTTGGAGAAAAGATTGTTGTTTCGACTCATAAGCCAGGTTGGATTATTGGGAAGCGAGGAGAAAAAATTAATGAGCTAACAGAAATATTGAAAAGACGGTTTAAAATGGAGAACCCTCACGTCGACATAGAAGAAATTATGCATCCTGAATTTGATGCTCAACTAGTTGCTGACGATATTGCCTTGACACTTGAAAGATTCGGAGCTATGAAATATAAAGCTGCAAGTTACCGTGTCCTTGGAAGGATAAAAAATTCTGGTGCACTAGGAGCTGAATTAAGAGTTAGTGGAAAATTGCCAAGTGATAGAGCTCGAAGCTGGAGATTCCATTTTGGTTATTTAAAGAAAACTGGGGATGCTGCGAAAGTTGTGGATAGGGCAGAATCTGTGGCTAAAACAAAACAGGGTATTGTTGGGATTAAGGTTGCAATACTTGCTCCGAATATTAAAATGTGTGATCAGATTAGTGTCGATGAAGACTTTATGAATGAGGTCAAAAAGAATGCAACTTTTGAAGAAGTTGAAGAAACTGTTAAAAAAATAAAAAAGAAAAGGAAGGTAGCTAAGAAATAAAATGGCAGAGAAAAAGACTACAGGCGAGAAAAAAATTATTGATTTAAAGATTGAATTACTAAAAAACACAATGAAAAGGAAAAGCATTAAAAAGGAAATTGCGCGGTTGTTAACTATGGAAAATCAGACTAAATTAGATGGAAAAACGTCGTCAGACGTAGCTCAAGATAAGGAGGACAATAAGTAAGGTGGAAATTTGTCCGAAATGTGGATTGCCTACACCGGCATGTGTTTGTGGCGAAATTGCTAAAACACAGCAACAGATTGTTGTTAAAACGGAAAAGAGGCGTTTTGGAAAAATTAACACAATAATAAGTGGATTTGATGACGGTGTTGATGTAAAAGATATCACAAAAAGGCTCAAGATGAAAAGAGCTTGCGGGGGCACTGTTAAAAATAAAATCATCGAATTACAAGGAAATCACAAAAGTCACATAAAACCAATCTTGGTTTCTATGGGATTTAATGAGGATTTAATTGAAGATTGATATGGCTCTCAAAGAGTACTAAAATATAAAATAATGGCAAAACAAGAACAAACAAAAGTAGAGAATGTGGACTGTAAAGATAGACTTTGTCCTATCCATGGAGATAAAAAATTAAAAACGAGAGGACGAACTTTTGAAGGCGTTGTGATTAGAAAATTGCCTGGACGAGTTACTATCCAATTTGAAAGAATGTTAAAGTTGCCGAAATATGAAAGGTATGAAAAGAGAAAAACGAAAATCCATGCGAGGTTGCCTGATTGTATGAAAAATGACGTTATAGTTGGAGACTATGTTCAGATTGCAGAGACTCGACCAATTAGTAAAATGATTCATTTTGTTGTTTCTAAAATAATTAAAAGCGAGAGGAAAACAGAATGAAAGCCATAAGTGGAAGAGCTACACGAAGTTTGAATATTGGAAGTTTGCTTGAGGCTTGCGATAATAGCGGAGCACGAATTTGTAAGATTGTTTCTATAAAACATGGTAAAACAAGCAAGGGGAGAATGGGTTATGCTAAAATTGCAGACTGGGTTAAAGTTTCAGTTAGAAAAGGAGATCCAAAAATGAAAGGTGAAGTGTTCGACGCTGTTCTTGTTAGACAGAGAAAACCATGGAAAAGAATTACTGGAGAAAGAGTTTGTTTTAGTGATAATGCTGTTGCACTTTTGAAAGATGAGAAAGGTAATCCAAAGGGAACGCAGATTAAAGGAGCAGTTGCTCGAGAGGTTCAGGAAAGATGGAAGGAGGTCGCTAAAATAGCGAATAGTGTATATTAAGATGAAATCAGAATTTAATAAATCGTGGAATGCGAGTAAGCAACCTAGGAAGCAGGTTAAGTTTAGAGCAAACGCGCCTAATCATATTAAGAGAACTTTTATGGGAGCGACTTTAGACAAACCTCTTCGAGAAAAATATGGACGAAGAAATATTGAAGTTAGAAAGGGCGACGAAGTTAAAATTATGAGAGGGAAATTTAAAGGCAAGCAGGGGAAGGTTGGAGAGGTTGATGTTAAATATTGTAGAATTCAGGTCGATGGTATTCAGAGAGTTAAAGCTGGTGGAGAAAAATTAATCACATGGTTCCATCCATCTAAGGTTAAGATTATTATTTTGAATGATAAGGATGCTAAAAGGCTGAAGGGAATTAAGAAAGCTGAAGTTGAGGAAAAGAAAACTGGAACTAAAAAAACAACTGAGGAGAAAAAATAAAATGCACATAAAGAAATCAAAAATGCCAACGTCGTGGCCGGTTCCACGAAAAGGAAAGGGGAAGCGATTTGTAGCTGTGCCTAGCCATGCAACTTCGAAAGGAATTTCTGTATTATTTTTACTTAGAGATGTTTTAAAAATCGTTAAAACTAGAAAAGAAGCACGATACATGACTTTGAATGGGATGGTCAAAGTTAATAATCAAGTTCGTAAGAACGAAAATTTTCCGGTTCAGGTTTTGGACACTTTGAATCTAGAGAAAGCTAAGTTGAATTATAGATTGGAGATTATTAATAAGAAATTTAATTTGGTTGAAATTTCTGCAAAGGATGCTGAGAGCAAAATCGTTAAAATTTCTGGAAAGAAAACTATCGGGGCTAAAGTTATCCAAATGAATCTTGATGATGGACAGAATTTTATTAGTGGAGAAAAGTTTTCGGTTGGAGATTCTGTTGTTCTTAATACTAAGGAGAAAAAGATCGTTAAGATCCTACCATTAAAGGAAGGTGCGAAAGTTGAAATTATCGCTGGTAAACATGCTGGTGAAAAAGGAAAATTGGTTCGGTTTGAAGAGTTAACTCGAGGAAGGAATTATCAAATTAAATTGGAAGATAAAACTGTAAGTTTACCTTACAAGACTATCTTGGTTATTGCATAATGGGAAATGAAATGAAAGAAATAAAGCTAGAGAAAGTCATCTTAAATGTTGGTGGCGTTGCTGATAAACTTGATAAAGGAGTTATCTTACTTGAAACCATTAGTGGAAAGAAAGCTGTTAGAGTTAAAGCAACTAAGAGAATTCCTACATGGAATGTAAGACCTGGATTAGAAGTTGGGACTAAAATTACTTTGCGAGGTAAAGATGCTTTAGAAATGGTTAAGAAACTATTGCCAGCAATTGATAATACTTTAAAGGAAAAACAAATTCAAAATAATTGTTTCTCTTTTGGGATACATGAATATATTGAAATTCCGGGAGTGGAATATATGAGAGATGTTGGAATTATGGGATTCGAGGTTACTGTTGTATTTTCTAGAGCTGGCAAGTCAGTTGAAAAGAAAAAGGTTAAAAGGGGAAAATCTCGTAGGTTGACTGTTACGCGTGAAGAAATTGAAAATTATCTTATAACTAAATTTAATACGAATATTCTGCGGAAACGTAGTAGGATTGAAAATGACAGCGAGTGATTGGAGAAAAATAACTAGGCAGCTTCGGGGAAAGCCAGCTGTGCTTAAGAAATTTTTGAAACACAATAAACCAAAAGCAAGAAAGTTTGGAGTCGCTGCTCAGAAATGTGAAGTTTGTGGAAGACATGGCGCTCATATTTCATCTTATAATCTAAATTTGTGCCGACACTGCTTTAGGGAACTAGCAGTTAAACTCGGATTTACAAAATATAGTTAGGAGAATAAAATGAGTCAAGATATAGTATCAGATGGATTAAACGAAATAATGAATGCGAGAAGGGTAGAGAAAAAATCGCTTACTATTAGACGTTACTCTAAAGTTTTATTAAATTTATTTAAAATAATGAAAGAGAAAGGTCATATTGATTATGAAGTTAATGAGGAAGAAAAAACTGTTAATGTAGAAATAATTAAGTTGAACAAATGTAAAGCGGTAAAACCGAGATATTATGTAGATGTTGCTACAATTGATAAATACCTAAGACGATTTTTACCATCTAGGAATTTTGGGGATTTAATTATTTCAACTAATATGGGATTGTTATCTCACAAAGAAGCAGTTAAAAATAATGTAGGAGGAAGCGTTGTTGCGTATTTCTATTAAAATGAATAAAAATTTAGAGAGAGTTATTGAAATCCCTGAGGGAGTTGAAGTTACTATTAGTGGAAATGAATTTACTGTCAAAGGAAATGGTAAGGAGACAGTTAGGAGTTTTGATATGGGTAAGGTTAATACTGAAGTTAAGGACAATAAAATAATTTTAACTGCGAAAGGTGCGACTCGAAGAGAATCTAAAATGATTGGGACAGCTTGGGCACATTTAAAAAATATGATTAAGGGATGTGGTGAAGATTTTGTTTACGAACTTGAAGTTTGTAATGTGCATTTTCCTATGAATGTTAAAATGGATGGTGATAAAATTATGATCAAATCATTTTTAGGGGAAACCACACAAAGAGTTTCTAAAGTTCTTCCAAATGTAAACGTGGACATTAAAGGAAATAAAATTACAGTGAGTTCAAATAATATCGAGGCTGCTGGTCAAACTGCTGCTAATTTAGAAAAGGCGACAAGGTTAACTGGAAGAGATAGGCGAATTTTTCAGGATGGTATTTTTATAACTACTAAGCCAGGGAGGGTTATCTAATGGAAAAGAAAACTACTACAAAAAGAAAGAAGCCAAAATTTTTGAGAACGGATTGGCATAAAAAGATTAGACTTGGAAGAGGCGTCAAGAAAAATCAGAAATGGCATGGGGCTAAAGGTAGGCAGAATAAATTAAGACTTAATAGAAAGGGGCGAATGCAAAGGCCGAAAATTGGATGGGGCGCTGACACTAAGAATAAGGGGTTTGTCGATGGAGTTGAAGTTGTTCGAGTTGAAAATGTTTCTGAACTTTCAAAAGTTGAAAAGGGTTGTGGAATTATTATAGCAAAGGTTGGAGCTAAGAAGAGAGCTGAAATTATAGCAAAAGCAAATGAAATGAAAATTAAAATTTTAAATAAATATAAAAAAACGGAGAAGAAAGATGCAATTAGATAAGAAAAAAAACTTGGCAGCGAAGGTTTTGAAAGTCGGCAAAAAGAGAATTTGCTTCGTAGAGGAACGTTTGCCAGAAATTAAGGAAGCTATTACTAGAATGGATATTTTAGATTTACATAAAAGTGGAGCAATTCAAATTCGAGAGGTCAAGGGTAGGAAAAAAATAGTTAAGAGAAAGAATAGAAGAAGAGTAGGAAAAATTAAGAAAAAAGTTAATACTAGGAAAGCTGAGTATGTTATAATTACTCGGAAATTGAGAAAATTTACTAGAGGACTTGTTCGAGCTGGTGCTATAAACAAGGAACAAAATATGGAAATTAGAAAACAAATTCGGTCTCGGAAGTTTAAGAGCAAAAGGCATTTAAAGGAGAGCTTGGAGGAATTATAATATGGGATTAAGAACACTAAAACGAAGAAGAAGAGAAAATAAGACTGATTATAAGGCGAGAAGAATCTTGCTAACGTCTGGTTTGCCGAGGATAGTTGTACGGATAACTAATAAATATTTTATCCTTCAGGCTGTTGAAAGTAATGAGGCGCAAGACAAAGTTATTGCTACGGTTACATCGAAAGAGCTTTTAAAAAATGGCTGGGATGAAAAAATGGCTGGAAGTTTAAAATCTATTCCTGCTGGGTATTTAACTGGATTATTGTTGGCGAAAAGACTCAGAACTCAGAACTCAGAACTCAGAACTCAGTATATTATGGATCTTGGAATGATTCGAACTCTAAAAGGTTCGCGAGTTTTTGCCGTTGTTAAAGGATTAATTGATGGTGGTTTGGATATTCCTGCTAATGAGAGCGTTTTTCCTTCGGAAGAAAGATTAAATGGAGAACATCTAAAAGATGAAGTTAAAGCTATGATTACTAAAGTAAAGGAGGCTTTGAAATAATGGCAGAGACGAGTAATGAGAAGAAAGAAATACAGGCTGAAGGAGCTACTGGAGCGCCCAAGGGCATACCTCCTGCCCAGATGGCATCCGCTGATGCGGACAAGGGGGGCAAAATTATGGAGAAAGAAATGAACCATGAGGAGCAATTGAAAGAAATGAAAGAAGTAGTTGAGACTAAGGAAAAAGCTGCTGAGGAGAAAGTGTCGAAAGAATTTAATGCTAGTGCTAAGGTTGCCGAAGGTCGGGGAGAATGGAAAAGGGAGTCTAGAGAAGAACGATTTGCACGAGAGGCTCAGGCAAAATTAGATAATTGGGTTCCTAAAACTGAATTAGGTAGAGCTATTCGAGCTGGTAAGGTTAAAAACATTGACGAAATTCTTGATAGTGGATTAAAAATTATGGAACCTGAAATTGTAGATTTATTAATTCCTGGATTATCTGTAGACACTTTATTTATCGGTCAGGCTAAGGGTAAATTTGGCGGTGGTAAGAGACGGGCTTTTAGACAGACACAGAAAAAGACGAAAGAGGGAAATGTTTTGACTTTTGGAGTTATGGCCGTCGTTGGCGATAGAGCTGGACATGTTGGGCTTGGATATGGTCGAGCTACTGAAACTTTGCCTGCGAAAGAAAAAGCAATTAGAAAAGCCAAATTGAATATTGTTAAAGTTGCTAGAGGATGTGCTTCTTTTGATTGTTCCTGTGACGAAGAACATAGTATTCCGTTGGAAGTTAGAGGAAAATGCTCTTCAGTAGTCGTTAAATTGATGCCTGCGCCACAGGGAACAGGATTGGTTATTAATGATGAGTTGAAAAAGATTTTAAGAGCTGCCGGTATTAAGGATATTTACAGTAATTGTTCTGGTAAAATTAAAACAACATTTAATGCTGGGAAAGCCTGTATGGCAGCGTTGAATAAAATAGGGGAGACACAATGGTAGTTTTGGTTGTAAGAATCGCTGGACAGGTTAAGAATAAAATTAAGGATAATGAAACTTTAAAGAGATTAAAAATGAATAAAAAGTTCACTGCAATTTTGGTTGAAGATAGCGACACTGTTCGAATGGGAATGGTGAAATCTGTTGCTCATATGGTTGCCTACGGAAATGTTGATGCGGCTTTTGTTAAAGAATTGAATTCGAAGAGAGAGGCTAAAGAAGGAATTTATTTCTTGCATCCTCCAAGAGGTGGGTTTAAGAAAAGTTCTAAGGTTGCGACTCCGAAGGGAATTTTGGGTAGGCATGAGGATATTGTTAAATTAGCGGGAAGAATGTTATAATGAAAGTTCACAAGAGAACAAAAAATTCTAGGATTAGGGGAGCTCGAACTGTTGGTTGGGGATTTAGACAGAAACATAAGGGACATGGGAATAAGGGTGGATTTGGTAAAGCGGGAACTGGTAAGAGAGCTGACCATAAGAAGCAATCTGCAGAAATGTCTGTTAAAGGGAAATATTTTGGTAAACAGGGAGCAACCTCAAGAGGAACTGCTCTGACTAAATATGAGAAGATTAATTTGTATGCGATTAAAGATAATTTGTTTACGAAAGAGGGATGTAAAATCGATTTGAATAAACATAAAATCTTAGGAACTGGAGATGGGTTTAAGGCTGAGATAACTGCTTTATCTGCAACTGCTTCTGCAATTTCTAAGATGGAGAAAGCTGGTGGAAAAATTATTTTGCCAGTTAAGAAAGAAAGTGTTAAGCAGTATGCTGTTAAGGAAAAAGTTGAGAAGAAAGTTGAAGTTAAAGACGAAGAGTAAATAATTTCTATGACAATATTTATAAAACAAATTTATGTTCTTAGGTAATGGCTTTGAGAGACTTATTACACAATTTGCCCGAGGTTAGGGCGCCGACTGAGAAGAAAGTTAGTTTTAATGTT
>DAOWDJ010000025.1 GCA_030639065.1 archaeon | reverse complement strand
TTTTCAATGCAAGGTTTAATTGAGAAATTAAAAAGAGAGTTAGAGATTAGAAATTTTTCTAGACAAACAGTTAAGGGATATTTATTTTCTGTTAATAAATTTATTGATTATTCTAAAAATAAGGGACTGAATGAGAATGTATTGAAAGATTATATTCAATTAAATTTAAAAAATAAAAATCCTTCGAGTGTTCGAAAGGATTTATTTGCAATAAAGTTCTTTTTTGAGAATGTTTTGAAGCAAAAGTTGAATTTGCCGAATCCGAAAAAGAATAATCCCCTTCCAGAAATTTTAACGGTTCAGGAGATGAAAAAACTTATTGATTCCACTTCAAATATAAAACATAAATTGATTTTAAAGCTACTTTATGGCTGTGGATTGCGAGTTGGTGAGATAGTTAATCTTCAGAATAAGGATTTAAATTTTGAGGAAGATTTAATTCATATTAAATTAGCAAAGGGCAAAAAAGATAGATTTGTTAAAATTCCTTTTTCTGTAAAAGGCGATCTTGAAAATTACTCAAAATTGAATACTACTAAAATATTATTTTCTTCAAATCGTGGTGGAAAGCTGACTAAAGATACTATTCAAAAAATAGTTTCTAACTCTGCTAAAAAGGCTAAAATAAAAAAACGAGTTTATCCTCATTTACTTAGACATTCATTTGCAACACACTTACTTGAAGCTGGAACCGACTTACGAATAATTCAAAAATTACTTGGGCATTCAGATATTAAAACGACGCAAATTTATACTCATATTTCGCAGGCATCAATTAAAAATATAAAGTCTCCTTTAGATAATATTTAATGACAAAAAAAACTCCAAAAAATACCACCTTAATTATAACTGAAAAACCAGCTGCGGCAGAAAAAATAGCAGCAGCATTGAGTGGTGCGACCGATGAGAAAATAACCAATAAAGATAAGGTTTCGTATTATGAATTTTATAAAGGAAGTCGAAGATATATTGTCGGATGTGCTGTCGGTCATTTGTTTGGAATCCAGCAGATTGCGAAACGGGGTCCTTTTCCTAATTTTGAAGTTGAATGGCAACCAGCGCATCAAAAAGGAAAGAGTTCTTTCACTAAAAAATATTTAGCTGTTTTAAAAAAATTGGCTAAGGAAGCTGATGAATTTATCGTCGCTACGGACTTTGATGTCGAGGGGGAAGTTATTGGATGGAATGTTGTGCGATTCGTTTGTAAACAGAAAGACGCTAAGCGAATGAAATTTTCACTTCTAACGAAAGAAGCTCTGGATAAGTCTTTTGATAATTTATTACCTAATTTGAATTGGGGAGCAGCTTTTGCTGGAGAAACTCGTCATTATATTGATTGGTTTTATGGGATTAATTTATCTAGGGGATTAATGAAGGCTTTAAGTTCGACTGGTACTTTTAGAATTTTGTCAATTGGCCGGGTCCAGGGACCTGCTTTAAACATTGTTGCGACCAGAGAAAAAGAAATTATGAATTTTAAATCTGAACCTTATTGGAATATATTCTTACAAGTTAAAGATGTTAAAAATCAAAAAGTTGAGGTTAAGCATCCAAAAGACATATTTAAAAAATCAGAACTTTTGAAATTCAAACATTTACAAGGGAAAAGTGGTGTCGCCTCAACAACAATAAAAGAAGATATAGTTGCTGCCCCTACTCCTTTTGACTTAACTACTCTTCAAACTGAAGCTTATAAAAATTGTGGGTATACCCCTTCTCAAACTTTGAAGTCGGCACAAAGCCTTTATCTTGCTGGATTAATTTCGTATCCAAGAACTTCAAGTCAGAAATATGATGCGTCAATTGGTTATGATAAAATCATGAAAGCGTTGAAAAAATATACGACTGCAGTTAAATATGCCGTTAATAAAAAACCAACCGAGGGTAAAAAAACAGATCCGGCGCATCCAGCTATTTATCCAACTGGAGAGAATAAGAAAGTTCCTGAGGGAGACAAAAAGATTTATGATTTGATTGTAAAAAGATTCATTTCGTGTTTTTGTGCTCCTGCTAAAGTTGAAAATAAAAGAATTAAAGTAATTGTTAATGGATTGAATTTTACTGCAAATGGTGCTCAAATCAAAGAGAAAGGATGGATGAACGTATATCCTTATTCTACAAAAGAATCAAAGATTCCAACGATCGATGGGAAAGTGGATGTCTTAGAAATTAGAACTGAAGAAAAAGAAACCAAACCGCCTCGTCGGTATTCTGCTGCTTCCTTAGTTAAAGAACTAGAGAAGCGGGGGCTTGGGACAAAAGCTACTCGTGCTGCAATTATTGAAACTTTATATTCTAGGGGGTATGCTAGAGAAAAAAGTATCGAAGTTACAGAGCTTGGGATGAGAATGGTTGAAACTCTTGAGAAATATGCTCCAATTATTTTAGATGAAGGTATGACTAGAGATATGACTGAAAAGCTAGAAGAAATAGAAGTTGCGACCGAGAACTTGGAAGAAAAGGAGAAGGTTATTTTGGATGAGGCAAAAAAATCTGTTACAAAGATTGCAAAGGGTATGAGTAAAAATATCGAAGCTATGGGGAAGAGTTTAGCTGATGCAAATGCTATTGTGTGGGAGCAAGAGAAAGAGGCAAACACAATGACTGAATGTCCAGTTTGTCATAAGGGAAAACTTCGAGTGATGTATGGGAAAAAATATTCTAGATATTTTGTAAGTTGTGATGCCTATCCAGACTGTAAAACAATTTATTCGCTTCCTCCAAAAGGAATGATGAAACCGGCTCGAATGTCAAAAAAAGCGGCAGAAGAAGCTGGATTAAAAGAAGGAGCCTTGGAAAAATGTGAGGAATGTGGTTTCCCAAAAGTTGCTGCATTTAAAAAAGGTGGAGCTCCCTGGAGATTTTGCTTTAATCCAGAATGTCCAACAAACGAAGAAGCGATGAAAAAGAAAGCTGAGTTTAAGGCAAAATTAGCGAGTGGCGAAATTGAAATTGTTGACGGAAAAATTATTGACCATACAAAGAAAGAGAAGAAGAAACCAAAAGCTAAGAGAAAAAAATCAAAATAATCCTCGCTTCCTAATTCCTGTTTCTACAATCTCAAACATTAATTCTTTAATGGGTAGGCTTCGATGTTTTTTCAAAATTAATTTCCTTTTTCCATAATAGTTTTTGAGTTCAATTAAACATTTGCTCCAGTATTTTAAAAGATCTCCACCAACCATAGAGACTTGACGCTCGGTATCCCCGTCCTCTTGATTTTGTATAAATGTTGAATAAACTTGGTTTGTTATTATAATTGGTATACCCTGTTTCCTCGCTATCTCATTTAGGGCTCGAAGCTGATTCGCGAGTTTTCTATTTACTTTGGAAATTTTCTCTGATTCTTTTGTCCCGATGGCCTCGCTAAGCTCCAGACGATATAACATTGCAATTGAATCAATTATAATTAATGATATACTTTCTTTTTTTACATGGAGTAACATTTGTTCGAATGCTTTTTGCTGTTCTTTGAAGGAAGTCGGCTTTAGAAGAAAAATGTTTTGTAGATCTCTTTCAATTTCCTCTCTCGTTCCTTGATGGATTTGCTTAAATCGATCTGAGGAGAATCCCCCTTCTGTGTCTATAAAAATTACTTTTTTTCCTCTTCTGGCTTGAAATGTGGCAACGATTATACAGAGATTTGATTTGCCCGAACCTCCTGGTCCGTAAAGCGTTGTAATAACATCTGTCTCGTATCCATTAGAGAGAAATTTGTCTAAATCTAGTGAACCCGTAGAAATTTTCTGTGTATTTATCATAAAGTCACTAAGAAAAATTTCTTTATAATGATTTATGTAATAAACTTATTTTGACTTCTTAAATTCGTCAGCAATGGTATCAACTTCTTTTTCTATTGTCGCTATTGCTTTCTTTAAGAGTTTTTTTGGATTATCAGCTTCAATATGCAAAACCGGATTTTTTGTTGGATGTTCTCGTTTCCAAACTGCTAACTTTGCACCCTCTTTGTTCAAATAAGCTCTAAGAACTTCTGCTATAGTCAGGCTAGATAGTTCTATATCTAATTCATTTTTTTCGTCTTTTAAAATCTTGATTTCCATATATGTACGGGAGAGAATTGGTTTTTAAGTGTTTTGGATTGTTGAAGTGCCGTCTTTTTTGACTCGGATTACGTGATTAACGAAACCTTCGATTTGTTCTTCATGGGAAACTATAACCAATTGCTCTGTTTTGAGTTGCTCGAAGATGTCTCGCATTTTCTTGATTTGTTCTATTGAGAACCCGTCTGTTGGCTCGTCAAGAATTACGATGCCCTTTGTTTTTATGCTTGACAACATTGAATTAAGAACTTGGTTTAGTGAAAGCCTATATGCTAGGGCTATTGCGGTTCGTTCGCCGCCTGAAAGAAAGTTATAATCAATTTCATAGTCTTGGTTTGTGATAATTGGCGTGAAGTCTTCGTCTAATCTTACTGAAAGTGAATCGGAAACTAGTATTGAAAACCATTCGTTGAAAATCGTTGAAAATTCGTTCCGAAGTCGTGCCATTTTATTTTTTTCATTTAAGCTTACCAATGTGATAAAGTTTTTTTCTACCCATCCCCGCAGTCCTCGAAGATAGTCGATTTTCCCCCGGATTCTTTCTTTATCTTGGATTTCTTTTAATAGTTCTTTTAATCTTATCTTTAAAATTTCTAACTCTTTATTTTTTGTTGCAAGAGTTATTTCTTTTATTCTTATGATTTCATTAATGTTTTGAAATTTTTGTTTGATTTGGATAAATTCTTCTTGTGACTTTGAGAATGCTTGTGTTTTTATTTCGAGTTGTTCCATTTGATTTTGTAATTCTATTATTTCGTTTGAAGTCCTATCCAAGACAAATGCGTCAGATTTTATTTTCGTTTCGATTGTTTTTTGATGTTCATATTTTATCTTGTTTTGTTGAAAATTGTTTTTGTCTAGCTCGTATCCTCTAATTAATTTTTTTTCAAATTCTATTTCTCTAGATAAGGATTGTTTTTGTTGGATTTTTTGTTCCAGCTCTCTGTCGACTTCTTCAATTTCATATTGAAATTCTAAACCTATTCTATGTTTATGGCTTTGACTTACTGGCTGCAAACATGTTGGACAATTTTCTAGAGAAGTTATTTTATTTTTCAGTTGTAACGGCCTTTCCTTTTTAGAACCTAAAACAGAAATTTCCGAAGATAATTTTAGAAATTTTGAATCTTTTTCGTCTAGAATATTTTTGTGTTTTTCTAATAGCTCTAACACTGCTCTCAATCTCTCTTCGGAGAAATCTATTTTTTCGTGGATTTGTTTTTGCATTAGCACTACGTCTTTTTTCATTCTCGATTCTAAATCTTGTTTACCTTGAAGTGAAACTTGAAGTTTTGCGATTTCAGAATCTAATTCTCTTTTTTCATCAATAGTGTTTTGAATTGAATTCAATTTGTTCTCTAATTCTTCTTTTGTTTTTGTTAGTTGTTGAAATCCTATCCTTATATCATTTGCTTCTCTCGCTAATGCTATTTTCTTTTCGTTCTCTGGAGTATGTTTTTCTTTCAGAATATTTAGTTCGGAAACTAAAACTTCTTTTATTTTAATCGACTCTTTTATTTCTTTGAGTAAAATTTCTGCATTCTCTTTAATACGCTTGTAATCTGCTATCTGAAAAAGATATCGTAAAGTGTTTAGTCTAACTTCTGGTTTTTCTTGGATAATTGCTTTCATTTCTTCTTGGGAAGTATATACTGTGAATTTATAAAGAAGATTTGATTTTTTTGCAAATTCTTTTGGATAATTTAATAATTTGATTACTCTATCTTTCATTTCTGATGTTGAGAGATATTCGGGTTCTGCTCCTATTTCTGTTCTGATTGTACTTGAATCTTGAGTTATACTTCCACTTTTTGACTTTTTTATTGTTCTTTCTAGTGTTATTATTTTCCCGTCAATCTCTATATCTAAACGAGCATATGCTTTATCTGTACCTTGTCTTAAGATTGAGGAGCCCTTTTGTCCGGGCTGTAGACCGAAGAGTGCAAACTGCAATCCTAAAAGAATTGAAGTTTTCCCAGATCCAATGTCCCCTGCTAAAAGAATCGAATTTTTTGGGGATGTTGTTGGAAATTCTATTGTTAGATCTTCGTAACTTCTAATATTCTCTAGGATTAATTTTTTAAATAACATTATAATATTTCGGTTATCTCTAGGATAGTTTTTAGTTCAGATATGAGTCTTTCTTCATAGATTGCTGTCTTTTCATCTTCATGTTTTTCTCGATCTGAAAGTGTATCTATCAATTGCTGGTGATATTTGTTGAAATTGTGGGGGTTCTTTTTTAAGAATTCTTCTGATCTTCTTTTCTCAATTTCCTGGAAATTCTCTACTGAGCTAGTTATTCCTTCTAATTCGTGTGGTTTGATTGATGAGATATTTCTCAGAAAGATGTATGCTTCTTTCTTTTTGATTATATCTTCTATTTCATTAAAACGGATATCCCCTGTTTTCCCCTCGATCAGAGTTCCTTTTAATTTTAATAATACGATTTTGTCGTGGAGTGCGAGCTTGTCTATATGCGAAACTATTTCCTGTGTGGCAGTTAGACCGTTTGTAACCTCGAGCTCTATTGTTACAACTTCTTTTAATGGAATTTGAATATTTTGGGTTTTAATATTTATCCCATCGGTTTCAACCATTTGGAAACTTCCGCATTGAAGGTCAGAAAGTTCTTGAAAATTATTTGGAAAAGTCGGACCAGGATAGACATACCGAGAATTTGATATATGGTCCTCAAATCTTTTATGAATATGCCCCATTGCATAATAATTTGCTAGGGGTAATTTCTCTTTGTTTACTGGTTCTATTTGCATCGACCCTAAGACTTCCTTTATTGTGGTATGGAGCATTAAGATGGTGAACGGATGCATCTCGTCGATATAAATATTTTTTAAATCTTCTACCTCCATTCCTGATTTTCTTCCCGGATAACCATATATCGCAATATCGCCGTGTATGTGTGATATAAGTTTTATTCTTCCTTCTTCCTGTGTCTCCCATTTCCCGACATTTTTACAAAAACCTGCTTTTTCTAGAACATCTAAAAACGTTTTTCCCGATGCTGAAAAGTCGTGTGAACCTGCGATTAGATAAACTGGAATGCCTGCGTCGTGTATTTTTTTGAATTCGGAGAATGAACCTTTTAGAATTTCGATGGGTGGGTATGCTGAGTCGAAAAGATCGCCAGAGATTAAAATAAACTCTACTTGTTCTTGAATACACCTTTCTACAACTTTTTGGAAAGATTGGAAGTTAAGTGTCTGTAATTCTTCCTGCCTCCAACTTCCTAAATGACAGTCTGCTAGATGTGCAAATTTCACCATAATCTCCTCGTTATCTCCATGTTTTGAATAATCGTAGTTTGTATTTAAAGATAGTTGTGATTTGATATATTTCTTAGGATTATACTCAAATCTTGATAAATGTCAATAGTTTACTTATAAATCTTCTGTAAAAAAATGTAATGATGGAAAGCTTTTTAAGTAATTTTGAGATTTTTGAATAATGGTTAAAACCAGTAAAAAATCGAGTTTAAAAGATGATGAGCCCGGAGGCGGGGGATATGATTCTGAAAGAATAATTTTAAAGGGTGTTGAAAAAGTGACTATTTGTGGCGAAGATTTTTTATGTCGGATTGATAGTGGTGCGATGAGAAGTTCTGTTTGTGGTAGCTTAGTTCAAAAATTTAAAATTGGACCTATAATCAAAAAAGTAAGAATCAAATCTGCTAATGGCGAAGAATTGCGTGATCTGGTCAATCTTTCGATTAAACTTGCAGGAAAAGATTTCTCGGATGAATTTAGTGTTGCAAATCGTAGACACATGGAGTTTCCAGTTTTAATTGGCAGAGATATTCTAAAAAGGGGGTTTTTAATTGATATTTCAAAATGAAATTGGGAATTATTAGCTTGGGTGGCAAAAGTAGTCAAATGTTGGGTGATGCTTGTAGAAATTTTTTTGATGAGGTAGATGATTTAGATCTTCGAAATTTTCATACAAGTTTGAATAATGGGGGCTCTAGCATTCTGTATAAAGGAGAGGAACTAGATGATTACGACTGTTTGATGCTACGAGGAAGTTTTCGATATGCGTTGCTTCAGCGATCGATTGCACGTGCTTATTATGATAAATTGTATATGCCTATTAATCCAGAAGCTTTCACTCTGGCGCATGATAAATTTCTCACTTTAGTTGAATTACAAAAACATGGATTAGCAATTCCAAAAACACATTATGCTGCCACTAAAGATTTGGCTATGTATATTTTAAACAGTGTTCATTATCCTATAATTATGAAACTTCAAGAAGGAACACATGGCAAAGGGGTTATGATTGCGGAGAGTAAAGAATCAGCTAGAACAATTTTAGACTTGCTTGATAATTTTGGGAAGGCGTATATTATTCAGGAATTTGTTCAGACTGATAGGATGTCTGATATTCGACTTATTGTCGTAGGTAGAAAAGTTATTGCGGCATATAAACGAATTGCTGAAGCTGGAGATATTCGCTCAAATGTTCATGCTGGTGGAACTCGTGAAAAATATGAACCTAATAAAAATGAAAAAAAATTAGCCATTCGTGCAGCAAAGGCTATCGGTATTGATATTTGTGGGGTTGACGTGTTTGATTCTGATGAACCTTCAATTATTGAAATTAATCTTAGCCCAGCCTTACATTCTATCCATGAAGTCTCTAATAAAAACACATTAAATGACATTGCTCAGTATCTATTTTTGCAAACTATTAAATTCAAGAAAAAGAAAGAGGAAAAAATAATAAAAAAAATAGAAAGACGAGCCAATAAAAAGTTAATGGAAGAGGAAAAATTAACTTAATTCGAGAATTAATAATTCTTCCATAAAAATCTTTTTTCTTGCGACCAATTTTGACTTAAACTTTTTTATTTTGTCTTGGGGGGTCAATGATGAAATTAGGAGTAATATCTTTCCATTTTTATTCAGATGTTTTTTTGCTTGTTTTAGAAATTTGATTGAAATTTCATCTCCATTTTTCCCGCCAGTCGTTGCGAGTTGTGAAGATTTAGGTTCTCGTTTATCTCTGGGTAGATATGGCGCATTAAATGTTATTAGATCATATTTGTTTTTTATATTTTCAAATAGATTGGTTTCTATGACATTAATATTCTTTTTCTTTAACAATTTTATTGACAGAGGATTTATATCTGCTGCTAGGATATTTTTCTTATCCAATACTTCTAATGCAACTTCTGAGAGGATTCCCGAGCCTGTTCCCATATCTAAATAAGAATTAATCTTATGTTTTTTTAGAAATTTTTTTAAAAAATCTGCAAAAAAAAATGAATCTTCTGCTGGTTGGTAGATTTCCATTTTAAAAAATCTTATTCCAAAAGACTCCGATAAGAACAAGTCCAATAACAGCAAGTAACGCTAGAGAAATTAAAATTATTGTAAATTTTTTAGAAATTTGTTTTTGTCCTGGAGCTTTCGGTGTTTTTACTTTTACTTTTTTAGAGATTGGGGTTTTTATTGGTACTTTTTCTGATACATTAACTTTTGATGTAGTTGCTGGAACCTTCTGTGCTGCTGCTGCCACTTCTTCTGGTTTATATCCTGCGTTAATGAAAGTTTGTTTTGCTTTCTCTATAGTTTCTCCTCTTTCTAATGCATTTTTTAATCCACCCACTAGGATACCTTCTTCATTTGGCACTTGTGCTTCTGCAACTTTTGGTATCTGTGCTTCTACAATTCTAAAACACCTCCATCTTTCATTAAATGACATTGTTTTCCAAGTTTATATCCTAGTTCTTTTACGAGGTCTGCCATTGGTTGTGTTTTATCAATTCCACCGTGAGAGGGTATGACGTGTCTCGGATTTATAATTTCCATTATATCTCTAAGGTCCTCCCTTCCTGCATGTCCGGATACGTGAGCGTCCCTGAAAATTCTTGGTTTTGATTTTTTTAAACGTACTTCCATCTTCGCAAATTGTTCTTGATTTATTGGAGTCGGTATTACGCTAGATGAAAAAACTATATTGTCATTTTGGTTTAACTTAAATGGAAGTTGATGACGTGATAATCTCTCTAAAATTGAACCCGGCTCTCCCTGATGCCCCGTGCATACAATCATATAATCTTTTCTGTTTTTTTCTACCTTGTGTAGAGTTTTTTCTACTTGTCTTCTATATTTTGAAATTCGAATATCTTTTAAGAAAGGCGCCACTCCAGCATTTTTTGCTGCAGTTGAATATTTATCCATACTTCTTCCTAAAAGAACTACTTCTCGATTTAGTCTTTTGCCGAATTCTACTATAGATTTTAACCTGGCTATATGAGACGAGAAGGTTGTTACAATCATTCCTGCGTTTTTGTTTTGTATTGTTAGTAGAACCTCTTCAAGAAGTGCTCTTGCGATTTTTTCTGATGGCGTCTTCCTTTCTGTTCCGGCATAGAGAGAGTCTGCAATCAAACACAATACCCCTTCTTTAGCTATTTCTCTTAATCTTTTGTAGTTTGGCTTTAGTCCCAAAATGGGAGTATCATCTAGTTTGAAATCGTTCGTATATAGGATTGCACCTTTTGAGGTATGGATTGCAATCATAAGGCATTGCGCTGTTGAATGAGTTGCATTTATGAAATCAATTTTGTATTTTTTATTTTTTCCTTGAATATAGAATGTCGTATTTGGCTTTATAGTAAATGTCTTATTTTTAATAATTATATCATTATCTCTTAACAAGGAATCTAAAACTTGTATTGTAAAAGGTGTTCCATAAATTGGTGCGTTGTATTTGTCCGATAAAAAAGGAATTGCGCCCACATGATCAAGATGTGCGTGGCTAATGAATTGCGCTCTAACTTTGTGCCTTATTTTATTAATTACAGAATCTTCTGGAACAGCTTTAATCGATTTTAATCTACGTTCTGTCATAACCTTATCTCTTTCTTCCATTGACACTATTGCTGGGAGAAAAAATCCTTCATCAAAAATAAATGCATCCTCTTCTAATTCAATTACAACCATATTTTTCCCGACTTCTGAGAATCCGCCAACTGTATGTATCTTCACCATCTTATGCAATTAAACGCCGATGAAAGTTTTTAAAGATTTGTAGTAATATTTTTAATGGCGAAAAAGCTTAATTTGATATGAATAAAAGAGGTATTTTGATTGAGATAATAGCCGTCGGTGTTTTGTTAGTCGTTGGATTCTTTTGGTTTACGTATCAGAACGGGTTGGACAACGGGTTGGAAAATGAAAGTTTTGGTGACGTGTTAGAGAATAAATTGGAAGAATATTTGGAAGAAGAATGTGTTCCCGCAAGTTGTTGTCATGCAACTGAATGTGTTTTGAAAAGTGAAGCTCCTGATTGTACTGGGTTAATGTGTACTGCGGTCTGTTCTGGACCTTTAGATTGTGGAGCTGGGCATTGTGAATACATTAACGGAGAGTGTGAGGTCGTTTCGAATGAATAAATGGGTTTTAATTTTAATTTTCGGATTAATGTTTTTTGGGCTTATTAGTTTCAGTAATAATAATTTGGTTAAAACTATTACAGGAAATGTTGTTCTACATGAGGATAATTTTTTGGAGAATACAGGTAAGCTAGAAACTAAAAAGATTGTTGGAAATATCTTGGAATCGGATGATGAAATTTTGAAGGAATTTGCGAAGGGTAATGAAAAAGTTAGAGTAATAGTGAAACTGTCCGAATCAAAAGGAATTACCATAAAGAATATTTTGGGAATATCTCAAAAAACAACTATCGATGAATCTAAAATAAAAAGAAAACTTGGAGATATTGTTTCTGTAGAAATGTCGTTGGAAGAATTGGAAGAATTGGAAAATGTCGAAATTTTGGGTATAGATAGAATGATGCACATCTTTCTCCAGGATGCCAGAGGAATTATTGGTGCTGAGAATGTATGGGAACTAAATGCCTCTGAGTCAATTATTAATGGGAGTAGAACTGCCGTCTGTATAATTGATACCGGTGTTGATGACACACATCCTGACTTATCTGAAAAAGTAATTGCCCAATATTGTTTTTGTTCAGCAGATGAAGGTGGTAGCTCTAACTGCTGTCCAGATGGAACAGATGAAGATGATAATGCTACAGATAACGAAGGGCATGGAACTCATGTAGCAGGAATCGTGGCTGCATCTGGGGGAATTGATGGAGTAGCTAGAGGTGCGAATATAGTTGCGGTTAAAGTCTTAAATTCCAGTGGGATTGGTTCTTCTTTGGATATTAGAACAGCTATTGAATGGTGTTCAAACGATATTCAGATTGATGCACATAATATTTCAGTTATTAGTTTGAGTTTGGGTGGTGGACAATACACCACTTCTGCAAGCTGTTTAGGGGATGATGGAGCTGGTATTCAAAGTGCAATTAATGGTGCTACGGCTAAAAATATTTCTGTTGTAATTTCAACCGGAAATACAGATGGAAATTATCCAGATGCTAGTGCTGGTATTGCCAGCCCCGCCTGTTTGTATAATACTACTAAAGTGACTGCAAGTGATAAATCAGACAATTATGCAGGTTACGCATTTAGGCATGCAAACTTTCCAGATATTTTAGTAGCTCCAGGTTCTAATATTAATTCAACAAAAAATACTGGCGGGTATGTCTCTTATTCAGGAACTTCTATGGCAGCTCCAATGGTGGCGGGTGCAATTGCTTTGATAAATCAATATTTAGAATTGAATGGGCAGACAGAAACCCCTTCCGAAATAAAAACTGCCTTAAATGATACCGGGTTAATTCTAGATGATAGCACTGGGAGTGGATACAATTTCTCTCGTATAAATGTTTATGATGCTATTTTATCTTTGGATGTTGATGCTCCGAATGTTACGCTTGTCTCTCCGACAGATAATAAAATTAATTTGACTGCAAACCAAACTTTCGTTTGTAATGCAACAGATTGGCAGTTGGCAAATGTGACTCTGAAAGTCTGGAATTCGACTGGACTCTATTATAATATTACAAATAATTTAACTGGAACAGCGAATGAAACTAGTTTTGATTTGGATGATATGTCTGAGGGAAGTTATGATTGGAATTGTTTGGTTGCTGATGTCGAGGGGAACTCCGATTTTGCCTCTTCTAATTATAGCTTAACTATTGGTGGAATTTCTGTAAATCTTCTTAGTCCATCGAATAATAGCTATACTAATGTTGGTGAAACTAACTTTACCTGTGAGTCGAACTCTGAAATAACCCACGAACTTTCTAATGTAACTTTTTATTTATGGAATTCAAGTGCATTAGTCAAAAATGAGACGAAGAATATTGGCGACACAACTAACGAAATAACTTTTACATACAATTTAACTAACGAAGGAAATTATAGCTGGAATTGTCTTGCTGTTAATAATGTCTCAAATGAATCCTGGGCAGAAAATAATTTTAGTATAACTTATGACGTGACCTCTCCAAATATTAGTTCTCTTTCTGAAAGCGTTAGTAGTTCGGGCGCGACAATAACTTGGGTTACAGAAAATGATAGTTCAAATTCTTCAATCAGCGGTGATGTTAGTGGAAGTTCTACGGATTATGTAACAAGTCATTCTGTCTCATTTTCTGGATTATCAGCCTCGACAACTTATAGTTATGTTGTAACTTCTTGCGATAGGGCTGGAAATTGTAATAACAGTTCTGATAGTTTTACAACAAGTGCTGCACCACCATCCGGTGGAGGTTCTAGTGGTGGCTCTAGTTTTTCGAGTGCTGTATCTGTTCCTAAAACTTATGAAGTAAGTATGACTGAAATTACAGAAGGTTATACTCAGAGTTTGAAAAAAGATGAAAAGGTAGACTTTAGTATTTTTGATTCTGAAGGTGGACAACATTTGTTGACGATTAATAATGTTGATACTGATTTTGTTGAACTAACTATTGAAAGTGACCCCATCAATTTAAAATTAGGTATTGGACAATCAGCTAAATTAAACTTGACTTCAGATTCTTATTATGATTTATTTGTTAAGTTAAATAATATTACCAATGGTTTTGCGGAGTTGACTATTCAGTTGATTAACGAACCGATTGAGCCAAAAGTTGTTGAGATAATTAAGGAAGAAACTGTGGAAACGGAAGTCGTGACAACTGAATATTATCTTAAAACAGTTGCAGGTTTGATTATTGCTTTAGTTATTAGTGCTGGAATTATCGTCCTACTGGCAATCAAGGCCACGAAAAAGATAAAAAGCAGGAGAACGTTAAAAAAGAAGGATAATAAATATGGCGAAAAAAATAAAAAAACTAAGGCTTAAACCGTCGGCTAGAGATAAGAGAAGGTATTTTTTAGTTAAAGGTACGAATGCAAAAGTTAAATCTGCTATTTTGGAATATATTGGAGTTCTTGGATTTGCAAAATCGGCTTATATGAAAGTTAATGAAAATAGAACTCAGAACTCAGAACTCAGAACTCAGAACAGAAAACGGGGATTTATTGTTGGAAGCTGTTTGGTGAAGTCGTTGAATGATGTTCGAGCGGCGTTGGCTTTGGCTGGAATTAAGATTGAGAGAGTTAGTGGAACTCTGAAGGGACTGCGTCCCTCTCACTGAAATGGTAAACCATTTCCGGGCGTTCGAAGCCACGGTCGCCTCGCTTTGCTCGTTGCTTTCGCGTTAAAGGGATTGAAAAGATAGTTTTAAAAGTGGAGTATAACAAATTTTATTAAGTTAAATATTTTAATTATAATATGGATGACATGCAACATCAGCAAATGGGATATGATCGGGCGGCGACAATGTTCGCACCTGATGGACATATTTTACAAGTAGAATACGCAGAGAAAACGATTAGGCTTGGTTCTGCTTCAATTGGAATTGTGTGTAAAAATAGTGTTGTGATTGTTTCTGATAGAAGAAGAAAAGATAGTCTTGTGATTGAAGATTCTGCCAATAAAATTAATGAGATTGATGAACATATTATTGCGGTAGCGGCGGGAATAAGTTCGGATGCGAGGGTATTAGTTGATAAAGCGAGAGTCTTAGCGCAACAGCATCGGGTAACTTATGATTCAGCAGCAAGTACCGAATCCATTGTCCGAGATATCGCGGATATTAAGCAGCAGTTTACTCAGTATGGTGGAGCAAGACCGTTCGGCGTTTCGATGATGTTTGCTGGTTTTGACAATAAACCTGCTTTATACACAACTGATATCACCGGAAATTATTTGAGATATAAGGCAAATGTTATCGGTGAACATGATGAAAGAATTAAAAGATTGTTGAAAGATAGCTATGTAGATGACATGACCAGCGGAGAAGGTATAAAGTTAGCTTTGAAAATTTTTAAAGAAATTCAGGGTGAAGATTTTAGTGTTGAAAGATTTGATGTTGGAATTTTAAGTGAGAAAGGAATCGAAAAGAAAAGTGGGAAGGAGTTAGAATAGCGCAGGGAGCACCCTCACTATTTAGAATTATTATTGGTTGGGGCAGGCCCATATCTCTCTTCGCTGTGTACCCTCTTAGTTAGGTTTAGTGAAATTTTTATTTTCTATGGAAAATCTAAATTTTACTAAACAATGTATCAAATATATTTTTATTAACGGTGCTGTCCTTCCCTGCGGGTGGACAACCTGCACCTAAAAGATTTATTTGTGACTTGGGCTGCTGGGGGTGGGTAATTAATTTAAATTTTAGAGATTTTTCTAAATGAGCAATAACATTAATAAACATAAAAAACTCATATTTAATATGGCGCAAACAACGGCACGAATAAAAAAGGGTGGAAAGCATTTTGAGATACTTGTTGATTTGGATGAAGCTATGAAAGTTCGGAAAGAAGAGTCAGGGAATAATCTTGGAGCTGCTGTTTTGACCGATGCAATTTTTCATAACTTGAAAGCGGGCGAGCATGCTGGGGACAACGATTTAGATATCGCTTTTGGAACGAGTGATGTGATGAAAATTTCTGAGAAAATTATTAAAGAAGGTGAGGTTGTGAGAACTACAGAATCGATGAAGATTGTGCATGATGCGAAATATAAGCAGATTGTCGAATTTTTGGTAAAAAATGCGGTGTCTCCTGAAGGTAGGCCGTATACTTCTGATAGAATTATGAAAGCTTTGGGTGAGGCACATGTTAATGTTAAAAATAAACCAATTGAATCGCAGATTGAGGAGATTTCGGATCAGCTAGCTAAAATATTGCCAGTTAAAATTGAAAAAAAGAAAGCGAGGCTACTAATTCCTGCGATACACACCGGAAAAGCTTATGGGATTGTTAAAGAATTCATGAAAACTGAAGATTGGAAAAATAATGGAGACTTGGAAGTTATTGTTGAAATGCCTGCTGGATTGATTTTTGATTTTTACGATAAGATTAATGGGGCCACACATGGAAGTGTACTCTCGGAAGAACTAAAATAGTAAATATTTCTGGAGAGCTGAGTGGGGAGATTAAAGGATAGCTCCTCCCTCCCCTTCGGGCTTCGTGTCAAGACACTCGTTAAGCCACAGACCTCTGGTCTTTGCGTTAAAGGAGTAAAGTTTATAAATAGTTTTTTCTGAGAATAATTAGGATAAAATAAGATACGAAAACAAATTATAGATTATCTACATATAAAATGGTTAATGGAAAAAGACAAATTGTTGTTCCTGGCGAAACTATCGTTTCTGGGAACGAATTCTTGCCTGGAGATGGCGCTTATAGAGATGGTGTCGAAGTAGTTGCTGGTCGATACGGGATTGCGAATGTTGTTGAAAAACATATAAGAGTTGTGCCTATTTCTGGGGCGTATTATCCTAGACGGGGAAATACAATTATTGGAACAATTGTTGATATTACGTTTAATGGATGGTTGATTAATTTCGGCGGAGCTCAAAACGCGTTTTTACCAGTTTCCGAAGTGCCACGATATGTTAATAAAAATGAAATGCGGGAATTTTTGGATTTTGGCGAATCTGTAATCGTTAAGGTTTGGGATGTTAAATCTCGAGGAGTTGACGCTTCTATGAAAATGAGAGGATTCGGAAAAATTGATGGTGGAATGATTATTGCTGTTGGTCCTAATGAAGTTCCTAGAATTATTGGGAAAGAAGGAAGTATGATAAATTTAATTAAAGAAAAAACAGGATGTAGTATTACTGTTGGCCAAAACGGATTTGTTTGGATAAAAGGTGATAAAATAGAAAATGAATTGCTTGCAAAAAAAGCTGTTTTATTTATTACTGAGAAATCTTTCATATCTGGTTTAACAAAAGCTGTTGAAAAATGGTTTAAGGAGGAAAAGAAATGAAATCAAATCTTGGTGGGATTGTGAGAAAAGAAAGATTATTAACTACAAATGCTAAAGAATCTACCAAAGCTGTTGAACAAGGGCCAGGATATAATGAGGCAAATAATTCAGAAACCCCAAGAAAAAATTACAAAC
>DAOWDJ010000016.1 GCA_030639065.1 archaeon | reverse complement strand
TCAGTATTTTTCTTTTTCAAAATTAGTGTATATGGTCCAGGTAAATATTTATCTATCAATTCATCATCAACTATACAATGCTCTTTAATCCATTCTCTAGAAGGTGCAATTACACTCATTGGTTTATTTGCATCTCGATATTTAATTTTTTTAATAGACTTAACTGACCCAATATTAGTCGCATCACATCCAAGCCCATAAATAGTGTCCGTCGGATAAATAAAAACCGCTCCATTCTTTATATCTTCAACAAAGTCCATAGACAAAAACCTCCGGTTTTTTTCTCGCAAGGACTTTGTCATTGTATAATACAAATACTCTTTGTTTCAAAGTTTTATCTACCATAGACAAAAATCTCCGATTTTTTTCTCGCAAGGACTTCGTCATTGCATAATACAATTACCCTTTGTTTCAAAGCACAATATACCATAATAATTTAAAGCGAAACTAACTTAAAAATCTTATGATAGAATATTTAACATTGTTCCTCGCAATTCCCCTAGGCTTTATATTTGCACAAATAACAAAAGACGAAAAACAAATTTATTCTAAATCCCCATACTTTCCAATCCTCTTATGGATACTCGCATTCGCAACCGCAGTTTCCTATACTCTAGATAAACAAATAGCATTAACTCTAAGTTTCATTCTTATTGCAACTTTTATCTGGAACAAAGCATAACCTTAAAACCATCTTTCACTAAATCACAATATGACATTCTATCTAATCGGAATAGGCATGAATGAAAATTCAATCTCGGTAGACGCTTTCGAAACTCTAAAAACCTGCGACAAAATCTACTTAGAAAATTATACCGTGAATTTTCCGTATTCAATCAAAAAACTACAATCCCAATACGATATAAAAATCAAAGAATTAGATCGTACAAAAGTCGAAAACGAATCCGTTATTGAAGAAGCAAAAAGCAAAGATATAGTTTTACTCGTATACGGAGATTCACTTTCGGCAACAACACATATGCAATTAATCCTTGAATGCAAAAAACAAGAGATACCTTACAAGATTTTTCATAACGCATCTATTATAACAACAGTAGCAGAGACAGGACTCTCACTTTATAAATTTGGAAAAACAGCTTCGATGCCAAACTGGAAAGAACACAAAAATAAACCAACTTCATTTATGAGTTATATTAAAGATAATTTAGCCACCCTTTCTCACACCCTAATCCTAACAGATATTGGGCTTAATATAGAAAACGCAATCACACAACTACAAGAATCCTCCAAAAAAACAGGCATATCACTTCCAGAAAAAATTATCACAATATCAAATGCCGGAACAGAAAAACAAAAAATATTCTACGATACTTTAAACACCTTAAAAGATAAAAAGATATCAATGCCTTTCTGTCTAATTATTCCAACAGAACTTCATTTCCTAGAGCAAGAAGCATTAGATATCCTTAAAGAAAAATGAACTTACAAGAAATAAAAGAAAGAATACTAGAAGAATACCAAAATAGCAATATGGAACCTTGGTTTTACCCAGAATATGAGGAGGTTAAAGGATTTAATGGAGAATCTGAAATCTTTTTATTAGGACTAAATCCCAGTTCTGGACAATTTCCATCTAAAAGAGATAAAAAGTTATATTCATTATTAAAGAAGCTAGGACTAAAAAATATACATATCACAGATTTCATCAAAGTTAGAGCAAAAAATAAAGAAGTGCCGAACCTCCTAAAAAATAAAAATCTTCTTCAAAAAAATGCAGATTTCCTAAAAAAAGAAATAGAAATTCTAAAACCGAAAATAATTATTACAATGGGTTATCAGTGTCAGAAACTACTTAATCAATATTTTGAAGAGCAGAGCTTTCTCGTAAAAAGAATCAAACATTATGGATTTAGATATCAAAAAGAAGAAGATATTTTTAAAGAAATTGAATCTAACCTTAAATATACAATAGAGCTTAAAGAATAATTTTAAATAAGCACATTAATAAAGTACTCCATGGCAAACATCGCAGATATCGAAAAAGAAATTTTAGAATTTTGGAAAAGAGATAAGACATTTGAAAAATCTCTGAAAAAAACTGAGAAAGGTAAACCATATATTTTCTACGACGGACCCCCATTTGCAACAGGACTCCCACATCACGGACACCTCTTAGCTTCAACGCTAAAAGATGTTTTCCCAAGATTCTTCACAATGCAAGGGAAATATGTTAAAAGAAATTGGGGATGGGATTGCCACGGTCTACCAATTGAAAACATCGCTGAAAAAGAATTAGGAATAAATTCAAAAGACGAAATCGAAAAAATAGGGGTAAAAAAATTCAATGACCATTGCAGGCGCAAGGTATTAACTTATGATAAAGACTGGAGAAATTATATTAGCAAATTAGGACGGTGGGTTGATTGGAAAGGTGGATACAAAACAATGGATACAAACTATATAGAATCAGTTTGGTGGGCATTTCAACAACTATACAATAAAGGATATTTATACGAAGGTGAAAAAATATTAATGTACTGCCCAAGATGTTCAACCCCACTAGCAAAATCAGAAATCGCAATGGATAATTCTTACAAAATTGTAAAAGATATAACAGTAACGGTAAAATTTAAACTAAAAGACCTAAAAGATACCTACGCAATCGCATGGACAACAACCCCATGGACACTTGTTTCAAATTTAGCCCTAACTGTAAATCCAGAACTAACTTACATATTTGTAAAAGATAAATCCGACGGAAACACTTATCTAATAGAAAAAGACCTCGTACCAAATTTCTACAAATCTAAAAATGAATATGAAATTTCTAAAAAAATAAAAGGAAAGGAGTTAGAAAATCAAGAATACGAACCACTCTATCCTTACTTCAAAAATAATCCAAATTCATTCAAAATAATTCTAGGAGATTTTGTAACAGCAGAAGAGGGAACAGGAATAGTACACACAGCCCCAGCGTTCGGAGAAGAAGATAATATGATTTGTAGAAAGTACAACATCCCAATGGTTCAACCCGTCGACGAAACCGGACATTTCACTTCTGAAGTAACAGATTATGCAGGAGAATATATTCATGATATAAATGAAAAGATTGTTATCGATTTAAAAAAATCAGGAAAAGCAATCATGTCTAGAAAAATGGAACACGAATATCCTTTCTGTTATAGATGTAATACAAAATTAATATATCGAGCACTTCCTGCATGGTTTGTAGATATTCAAAAAATTAAAAAAAGATTGCTAGAATTAAATCTAAAAATAAATTGGTTTCCAGAATATCTAAAGGAAGGCCGAATGCAACACAACATCACAACCGCACCAGATTGGAACATCACAAGAAATAGATATTGGGCAACTGCAATTCCAATTTGGAAATCTAAATCTGGAAAGATAAAAGTCCTTGGCTCAATAAAAGAACTAAAACAATTCGCAACAAACCTACCCAAAAATACTAAAATCGATTTACATAAAGATTTCTTAGACGAAATAAAATTAAAAATTGATAGAGAAGAATATACTCGTATTCCAGAAGTTTTAGACTGTTGGTTTGAATCTGGATCGATGACATTTGCACAATTCCACTACCCATTTGAAAACAAAGAATATTTCGATAAGCACTTCCCAGCACAATTCGTAGTGGAATACATCGGACAGACACGAGCATGGTTCTATTATATGATGACTTTATCGGCAATTCTCTTCGACAAAATCCCTTTTGAAAACGTCCTAACAACGGGAACAATCCTAGCAGAGGATGGCAAAAAAATGTCAAAATCACTAAAAAATTATACAGACCCACTAAAAATAATAGATAAATTTGGAGCAGACACAATCAGATTTTATATGTTAGCTTCCCCAGTAATGAATGCGGAAAACTTTTGCTTTTCAGATAAAGGACTGGAAGAAACTTACAAAAAAATAATCATCTTACTATATAATGTCTCAAATTTCTACCAAGACTACCAACAAAAAGGAGATGAAAATTACAAAGAATCAAATGATTTAATGGACAAATGGATAATTTCTAGAACTGAAAAATTAAATGAAATTTCTCAAAAATATTTGGAAGAATATAATACAGTAAAAGTATGTGCTTTCGTAAAAAAATATATTGAAGACCTATCAACATGGTATGTAAGAAATTCTAGGGAAAGATTCAATAGTGAAGATCAATCTGCAAGAAAAACTTTGCGTTATGTATTGGAAAAAGTAACAAAAATACTAGCACCCATAATTCCTTTTGCTACAGAAAAGATTTATCAAGACATGAATGGTAAAAATAAATCCGTCCATCTTGAAAATTACCCAAAAACAAATAAAAAATTAATAAACGAAAAGCTCGAGGAAGAAATGCAAATTACAAGAGAAATTGTGTCTGTTGCACTAAGAGAACGAGATAAAGCTCAAATTGGAATCAAATGGCCACTTAAAGAAGCGACGATAAAAACATCAATCCAGCCAAACAAAGAACTAACAAATATAATAAAAGAAGAACTCAACATTAAAAAAATTATATATAAGAAATCAGATAGTCTAAAAATATCTCTAAATACAAAAATTACTCCAGAACTTGAGGCTGAAGGATTCGCAAGAGAGCTATCAAGAAAGATACAGGCGACAAGAAAGAAAGCCGGATTAGTAAAATCAGATGAAATAGAATTAGAAATCTACTCCGAATTCGATGACAAACTAAAATCCCAACTTGACTTTATCAAAGAGAGAGTAGGAGCAAAAACAATCTTATTAAGAGAATCAGATAAAAAATTTAATCACTCAGAAGAGGGGAAAATCAAAGAAAAATCTTTTACAATAAGCTTTAATAAAGTATAACCTCGTCGATAAAAAGCTATTTTCACTACTTAATATTCAAACAATACTGAGAAACATTTAAATACTCTTTCTTGTTAAAACAACTATGATAGTCAAAGAGGAATTTTTAAGTAGGTTGCGAAAAATATTCGACTTAAATCTATATGAAGTGAAAGTATGGACAGCACTATTATCTAGAGGAACATCTACAGCGGGTGAATTATCAAGTATTTCTGACGTCCCACGTTCCAGAACCTATGACATTTTAGAATCTCTTGAAAGAAAAGGATTTATTGTAATGAAATTAGGAAAACCAATTAAATTCATAGCATTAAAACCAGAAGAAGTAATCGAGAGAGTAAAGAAAAACCTTGTGGTTACAGCAAGAGAAAAATCAAAAAGATTAGAAAAATTAAAAGGAGATGATGTACTTAACGAATTAACGGGACTATTCTCAGACAGAATAAAATATGTAGAACCAACAGATCTTTCTGGAGCCTTAAAGGGACGACAAAATATCTACAATCATCTAGATATGTTAGTTCGAGAAGCACAAAATACAATCACGTTAGTAACAACAGCTGACGGACTAAGTAGAAAATTAGAGGTATTATTGCCTTCTTTAGAAAAAGCAAAAAAGCGTGGAGTCACAATTAGAATCGCTGCTCCAATAAGTGCAGAAAACAAACAGATAGCAAAAGATTTTGCCAAAGTAGCTGAAGTTAGAAATATTGAAGGCTTCCAAGCACGATTTATGCTAATAGACAGCGAACAACTAATGTTTATGCTTCTGAATGACAACGAAGTTCATCCAACATACGATATTGGAATCTGGCTAAACACAGAATTTTTTGCCCAGGCATTAGAGGCTCTATTCGAAATTGCATGGAAAGGTTTTAAAGTTGTTAAATAAAAATTAATTTTCAATTTTTATAGCTTTACCATTTATTATTGCATCTGCAATCTTTTTTCGCCCAACTTTCAATATTCTTGAAAGTGTTGGCTGCGATATTTGCATTTCTTTCGCAGCCTTTTCTTGCGAGATCTCTTTAAAATCAATTAATCTTAATGCTTCAAACTCCGAAATGCTCAACATAGATTCCTCTAATGCTGTCATTCGAATTCCCGCTGGTTTGAAATAAGAAGAATTTGGTCTTCCCCTAACTCTTCTTCTCTTACATGGTCGTGGCATATTATCTAATCACACCTTCGACCATTTCCTCGACCACGAGGTCTGTTACCCCGTCCCCGTTCAGCTACAGGTTCCGCTCCTTCGCAATCTCCCATTTGCCGACCAGTTTTAGGTCCCTTTTCATTAGGTCCTGTTCCGTCTCTATTTGCCATGTTGTTTATTCTCCATTTTAGTTATGAATACATATTCATAACCTTATTTAAAGGTTTCTATTCACCTCCTAATAATTTCTTCTTTTTGGTTGGCAAGTTTTAGGCGAAGATGAACGTGGCGTATACTAATACGCGAGTTCGACTTCAACGACAAAATTGTCAGCAAGAAAAAGAGATTACATTTCCTCTAAAGTCTCAATACCCAACAAATCTAACCCATTTTTCAGAGTAATCCTAAATGCATCTACCAATTTTAATCTAAATCCCTGTTCAATACTTCCCATAACAGGACACGAATGATAAAACTCATTAAAATTCTGCGCCAACTCAAAACAATAATTCGCAATCAAATTTGGCGCCAAATTCTCATAACCATTCTCCACAATCTCCGGAAACGAATCAATCTTCTTCAACAACTTAATCTCTGAAGATTTTAAATCAATAATTTTTACCGCTTTCTTAGATTTAACTTTTCGAATAATAGAACTAGCCCGGGCATAACTATACAACAAATAAGGCCCAGTATCACCTTCAAAAGAGACCTCCGTTCTCGGATCAAAAATCATCGTCCGCTTAGGATCCTGTTTCAACATAGAATATTTCATAGAAGCAACCGCAATTTTCAACGCCCTCTCATTAATATCTTTTCCTTCATATCCTCTTTTTTCAAGCCCCTTCCTTGCAATCGCACTAACCTCTTTAGAAAAATCAGAATATAAGACATTTTTCCCAGTCCTAGAACTCATTTTCCCCTCGGGAAACCTAATCATACCAAATGGTAAAACCTCATACCTAGAAGCCTCCTTCTTTAGTCCCATCAACTCTAAAGTCTTAACTAACTGCTCAAAATGCATCTTTTGTTCATTCCCAATAGTAATCAAATATTTATCATTTTCAAACTCCTTAAATTTTTTCAAAGCCAAAACAATATCCTTAGCCGAATATAAAACCGTACCATCTCTCCTAAGCAAAACCCAAACCCCTAGATTGTATTCTTTTAAATCCATAAATATCGCATCATCTTTTTTTGCAACTCCTTTCTTTAGCAATTTCGACACTTCAGCCCTCGCCACACCTTCAAACTCACTCTCAAATAAACTAATATCAAAATGTGCACCAAGCTCAGAATAAATTTTATCCCAGGATTTTATCGAAGCCGCCCTAGTCTTTTTCCATAAATCATTAATTTCCTTATCACTTTTATCCTCAATCTTCTGATTAATCACATCAACTTCCTTCTGCAACTTATCACTATCTCCCAACTTCTTAATCGCATCAACATAAATCCCAGCAATCCAAGATTCGTCGTTCTTCAACTTTTCTTTTGAATGATATTTTTTATAACACCAAATCCACTTCGCGATATGCATTCCAGTATCACCACTATAATTCATTTGAGTAACTTTCTCCCCCGACGCTCTAAAAATTCTAGCCAAACTTTCTCCCAGACAAGTCCCTCTTATGTGCCCCACATGAAACGCCTTATGGGTATTCGGCTGAGAATATTCAACTAATCTGGTTTTCCCTTTACCTAAATTATTATTCCCAAAGTTTCTTTTCTTAACTCTCGACAAAACACTCTCAGCTAACATCTTTTTATCAACAAAAAAATTCACATACGCCCCATTAGAATCAATATTCGAAATTTCTTTTGGCAACTTTTTCCTAAGTTTCTTAACCAAATTCTCTGCAATCATCAACGGACTTTTCTTTTCTATCTTAGCCAAACCAAAACATGGAAACGCAAAATCCCCCATCTCGTCCTTTGGCGGAATCTCAATTAAATTCTCAATTTCAGAAATACCTAATCCAACTTCTTTCGCAATTAACTTAGCAATCTCACTCTTCATAAAATAAAATACAAATTAAGACTTATTAAATTACCTATTCCTTCGCCAAGCCCTAACAATCGCAGTTCCGAGAAATCCAATTCCAAGACCAAACAAAGTTCCCGCAGCCCAGTTCCCACTTATAGCTCCGAAACCAAGCCCCACAAAAAGACCAGCTGGAATAAACAAACCAGAATCATCTTCTTTTATTTTTTTTACAACCTTTTTTTTCACCATACAATATAAAACAATCTTCTCTATTTAAAATTACGCCTTAAAAATTAAAATTAGAATACAGCCCAATCTTTAGACCTTTTTTGTTCTCTATCAAGAACAGACCCCCTCTTATTGATTCTAGGCCTTCCAGATTCAGCATCCTTCCTTAACGTAACATCTAACTCTTCCAGCAAACAAGAAATCCCCTCTTCGAATCCTTTAATCTCACTAGCCGAACCACTCTTCCCAGCAACACCACTAAAATTAATAATTGAGTCTGCCAAATACGAAATAATCAACAAGTCATGATCAACAACAAAGGCTGTCTTCCCTCGCTCAACCATCACATCCTTAATAGCCTTAGCGACAGAAATCCTTTCCTCAACATCCAGATATGCCGATGGCTCGTCAATTAAATAAATATCTGCATCCTTCGCTAGGCATCTCGCAACACTAAATCGCTGTAACTCTCCACCAGATAATTCTTTTACCTTTTTTCCAACCAGAACTCCAAGATTAAACACCGACGCTAATTTCTTATTTATCTTTTCCTTAAACATAATATCCCTAACAATATTTTCCGATTCTGTAAACAAATACTGTGGCTTGTAAGAAATGTCCAAACCTAAATCTAATTTACCCTCAGTAGTATCCAACTCTCCTGCTAGTGCACGAACAAAAGAAGTTTTCCCAGTTCCATTTTTACCCAAAATACCAATCACATGATTTTCATGAATCTCTCCCTTGTCAACCTTTAATTTAAAACCAGACGCAAATTCCAAATCAAAAGCAGGCCACTCCGCAATCTTCGCCCCAGACATTTCAGGATTTTTTGTAAAATTGAAACTCAAAGCCTTATCTCTAATTCGCATATTTTCTTCTTTCAAAAACCCGCTCAAATAAGCATTAACCCCAATCTTAGAACCCTTGACTCCAGACACAATCCCAAACGCACCCTGTCCTCCAAAAAAGATATTCAAATAATCGGTCAAATAATCTAAGATAAGCAAGTCATGCTCTACAGCAATAACAGATTTATTTTTTCCAATCTCTTTGATAAAATCTGAAACCCGCAATCTCTCTCCAATATCCAAAAAAGCCAAAGGCTCGTCAAAAAAGTATATATCTGCTTCACCAAGTGAAGCCGCCAAAATTGCAATCCTCTGCAGTTCACCACCAGATAATTTATTCATTCGATTCCCAAGAACCTGACTCACTCCCAACCTCTCAGCCAAGTTTTCAATATCTTTTCTACTGCCACGTTTTTCTAACAATTCCATAACTCCAACATCAATCGCCAACTGCGATAAATTCTGGGGCTTATATGAAACCACTTTATTATCCAAACCTTCAAAGTATCTCGAAAGCTCATTTCGTTTAAAGAATTTTTTAACATCTTCCTCACTTGCTTCCAACTTTCCCAAATTGATTTTTTCCACACCAGCTAAAATCTTTACCGCCGTAGATTTCCCAATTCCGTTTCTCCCAAGCAAACCAAGAACAGAACCACTCTTTGGTGTAGGTAATCCATAAAGCGCAAACCCATTTTCGCCATAACGATGCACTATATCATCCTCGCTCACCGACGGCAAATTTATAATATCAATCGCTCCAAACGGACACCTCTTCACACAAATCGCACACCCAACACAAGTATTTTCATCAATATTACATTTGTTCTTAATCTCAATACAACTATCCACTTCCTTCTTCTCGACCGGACAATACTTCTTACACTCGTGTCCGCAAATCTCCGGCTTACACTTATCCTTATGTACAATCGCTAATTTCATATCAACACATAGAATCAATCAGTTTTAAAGGCTTTTCTTCATCTTTCTCAAAATAACTCTTTTATCAATAAATTTCCCAATAGCAAAACTCACCAAAGTCATAATTATAACCATAACAATTATAATTATCAAAGCAGTTTTTTGAAACAAAACCCTTTGTTTTCCTAATACTTCTGACTCATCTATTTCTCCAATTAGGCACCAGTCCATTAGTGGAATTGGATAATGTGTTCCTATAGCTTTTTCTCCGTGATAATTCAAATATATTTCTACTGCTTCATATCCTTCGTATGTAATATCTTTCATGCCAAAACAATTTCTTGAGCTAACACTATCTATTTTCCATTTTAAAACAGCATCTTCGACAAACAATAACGGACTAATTGCATAACCTTCTCGATTAACTAAATATGTTTCGCCTGTTTCACCAATTCCTGTTTTGTCTACCATTAAAGTATTTAATTTCTCCAAAGATAAGCTAATTGCAATAAGACCCAAAAGTTCATTATCCTCTATAATTGGAGAAACAACTCCCAAAGTAGTTTGTTCAATATTTAACGTAGGATTATAGTAAAGATCCATATATGTAGACTCTTTTCCTTTTTTATAAAAATCTAATTCAGAATAATCTGTGCCAATTAAACTTCGAGTTGTAGAAGCTAAAACAACTCCTTCTGTATCCCATAAATCAACTTCTAAAAAAAGCCCTGACTCTAATGTTCTATCTAAATTTTGTTGAACATTTTCTAATAATTCATTATAATCTTTATGATTTTCTGTAACCTTTAAAAAATTCACAAATCCTGTTTCTAAACTTAAAATCTGTGATTTCTCTTTTTGTTCTTCTAAAAAACTTTCAACATAATTACCTCTTGACTGTGAAACACTCCCAAGATGCTCATAAACTTGCATTGTGATAACTTTATTTGTTTGAGTATAATAATAACTTGTTGCCCCAATACTTCCAAGTAGCGCAACTAAAAACATCACAATCGTTAAAATATTACTCACCTTCATCTTTTCATATCTACCTAATTTATTATTTAAACCTACCTTTTCTTTAGCCTTCCAACCAACCGATGCAATTCCCAAAATATCATCACCCCAACAATAATAATTGCAATAATCAAAACAATTAGATAAGTTTGAATCTGTCCAATATCAGAACTTGTAACATAAAAAGTTGCCAACGCACTTTCTTCCTCATTTATCTGAACTTCAATTTCATAAATTCCAGGCAAGGTTTCTTCGGGAACTTTTATCGACGCCAAAAACGATGCCTGCGTCTCAACTGCTTTCAACTCCCGACTATGCGTTATAACAATTTCATTCTTTTTAATATAATAATCTAATTGAACGTCATGTCTTCCCGAACGAGCTATGTTTTTTATTGAAGTCTGAAATTGCAACATTTCACCGGCTTGGACTCTTTGATATTTTTCAGGAACAAAAACACTAGTTTCTAAACCTTCTAAATCTCCTGACTGAATTGCATATCCTGTAATAGGAGTTCCATCAATAACCTCTTGCCAGACCATTACAAAACTAAGCAAAGCAATAACTATAATTCCAAAAACCAAAATATGAACTGCACGAGCCATTTTTTTAATCATTACTTTCCCCATTTATATAAGATTTAATTATCATGAAAAATCCAAGTAAGGGAAAAATAATCATTGTAACTCTACTTAATAATCCTAAATAAGGATCTCCAAAAAATGGAAAAGTTAATCTCAATAATATAGTTAAAACACCAAAAATCCCTGCCCAAACTAATAATCTTTTATCAAAAAGATTCTTTTCCCAAAAATCAGGGAACATAAATAAAAACACAATTATTGCTGTTGCCCCAACAAATATTGAAATTAAGTGTGCCGTGGAATATACAAGAAATGTAGGAATATAATCAGTTTCAGCCGAAAGTTGTAAATTTAAAGATATATAAATTGCCCAAGCAGTAATCAATCCTGCCATCTTAAGATATTGTTTCCCTTTATTTTTCGATAATTT
>DAOWDJ010000014.1 GCA_030639065.1 archaeon | reverse complement strand
GTTTTTCTATTTTTTCCTTTAATTCTTTTCCATATCTCCTGATATGGCCTCTTTCTTTGTCTATCTCAGATTTATCTTCCTTTATATTATTATTAATTGTTGTTAAAAAAAGTGCCCCATTAATCTTTAAGCAATCATACATTTTTTTTATTGATATTCCATCTTCTTCGATATGCTCAATAACTTCACTACAAATTATTAAGTTTGCAAATCCTTTTGAAAGATTATTAATATCGCTCATGTGGTATTCAACATCATCATAAACATCAAGTGGTTCTAGATCATAACCTATTTTCTTGTTCGCAATTATATTATGAAGAAGGTGCCCTTCTCTACAACCGAATTCAATAGCTAAATCAATATTTTTATTTTGAAGACATTCCCTTAAATGCATCAACCTTATGTTCTTCCCATAACTGTTTTTACATTTTTCCAATATAGTCTTTTTTTCTTCTATGTTCATATACCAATCCTCCCAAATCCAATTTGATCTACATGATGGATATTATCCTTATAATCTATGTGCCTTAAAAGATTGTGTCTTAAAAATGTCCTATCTTCCTTAGGAATCTCTTTTTCAAAAATAACTTGCCCAGAAGATTCTATTTTAAAATCTAAATCATCCATACCTATTTTACTTAATAGTACTTTTACCTTAGATTCTTCTGTTTCTAAAATTGTCTGCTTATGACATATCTTGTTTTGTCCGTCTTTGCATGGGAGTGGACATTCATCAGAAGATATTTTCCCTGTCCTTTTTAGAAAATCAAAATGGGCATTATAATCTGGCATTCCTAATGTTGCAGATACCCCACAACTTGTATATCTATAAACAGGAGCGACTCCCTGATATGCTTCTATTATTTGATCTTGTAATTCTTTTGGGAAAAATTTATTTGTATGATTTGGAACAAATGGGACCAATAAATTTTTGTTCTCTATTTTTGATATAATTTCTGGAGTTAATCTTATGCCACTCATAATTACCCCATCAACATACTCACCTAATTTATCTCTAGTTCTTTCTATCTGTCCATCTTCTACCCATTCTTGAACCATTGGTCTCATGTATTGGAGAACTGGAATTTCTCTTTCATTTAGTTTTATAATTAAATCTCTTCTCTTCGAATTTGGTGCAAGTTCAATATTCTTATTTTCATATCCTGCATATGATACCAAAACTATCGGCTTGAGGTTATGCAAATCGGCTATTTTATCCAAAATTTTATCTCCAACAAAGGTTCTAGTTATCAATCCAACGGGATTCTTTAATTCTCTTTCATCTAATTCTTCTAAAATGCTTATTAATCCGCTTGTGTTTTGAGGCAAAAAAGGATCGGAAAAATTATAAAGAGCAAGCGGAGTCTCAGAATTAATTCTTGGATTTATTAAAATTTCACTAACAACATCTTCTGGGACTATCGTTTGCCCATTGACCTTAATATGATTTACTTGTTTATATTCTGACATATCAAAAAAAATATCTTTATGTTGAATACAATATGCACAATCCCAGATGCATCCATAACTTGGGTTTATGGCCATCCAGCTTTTCAATTGTGTTGCTAGTTGAAAATCGTTGGAATAATTATATTCTTTCTTCATTTTGATTTCTTCAGAAACAGTCCGAAGTGCTGACACCTCATAGTAAATTTAAGAGATTAAAGCTTATAAGTTTTTGGAATTTGTGGGGTGGGAAAATGCTGAATTTCAATTGAAAAAAGCGTTAGAAGTTTTTGAGAAAATAAATGTATAACTACTGACCCTTCCGTTTAAACCATTTCTTCTTTTTTTCTATAATTTGACCGTTTTCAGTCGCTGTAATTCGTTTTTCAGCTTCTTTTAATTCAATCCTTAAATTTTTGATTTCGTTTTTGTAATCATCTATGTCGTTTTTGAATGATATTTTGATTCTATCCTCGATTTGAGCGAGTTCCTTTCTTACGACAACTTCTTTTTTTAGTTCTCTGACTGCAGATAGTGCGAGTTTTAGCTGGCTGATTTCTTGGGTAAATTCGTCCACGTCTTTCCTGAATTCGTCTCGGATTTTGTTGTCTTCTTTCTTTGCATAAATGTGTTGCTTGTCTTTCTTCTTGAGGTAAACTCTCATTGCCTCTATCATTTTTTGCATTTCGTCGATGTCTTGTCTTATTAGAACGAACGACGTTTTGATTCTTGTGTCGGATTCTTTTAGTTTTTTTGTGAAGATTTTTTCGTAGGAAGTTTTTGCCATGGGATTATATAGTTTTTTAGAATATAAATATTGTTCTTGTGGGAAATAGAGGTTGAGGAGACAGGAAGATTTTTTAAGTAAGAATATATGGATTGTTTGTGGAAGGTGATAATAAATTAATTGTTTTTGAGAATAAGGAAATTCGACATATTTGGCACAAGGGGGATTGGTGGTTTTCTGTTGTTGATGTGGTTGGAGTTTTGACTGATAGTACTGACGCAAAACAATATCTTAAAAAGATGAGACAGAGAGATTTAGAATTAAATTCCCAGTGGGGTACAATCTGTACCCCTGTTGAAATAATCGCCAAAGATGACAAAAAAAGATTAATTAATTGTGCTACTAAAGAAGGTCTTTTTAGGATTATTCAGTCGATTCCTTCAAAAAAGGCGGAGCCGTTTAAGTTGTGGTTAGCTAAAGTTGGGAGTGAAAGGATCGATGAGATTGAAAATCCGGAATTGGCACAAAGGCGAATGAAAGAAATATATAAACAGAAAGGCTATTCGGATGATTGGATTGAAAAAAGAGTAAGGGGGATAGTGATAAGAGATGAGCTTACCGATGAGTGGGGTAGAAGAGGTGTAAAGACAAAAAAAGAATATTCTATCCTTACCGCTGAAATTTCTAAGGCTACATTTGACTTGACACCGAGTGAATATAAAAATTTTAAGGGACTTAAAAGGGAGAATTTAAGAGACCATATGGACGATCTGGAACTTATTTTTAGTATGTTAGGAGAGGCATCTACTACGAAGATAGCCAGAGGCAAGAATACACTCGGTTTTGACGAAAATAAAAATGCTGCCAAAGAGGGTGGTACTGTGGCTGGAGTAGCGAGAAAAGAATTGGAGAAAAGAAGTGGTGAGAAAGTTATTACGTCTGAAAATTATCTCAAGGAGATAGAATCGGTAAAAAGAAAACGAATTAGTTAGGTAGATTATAGAAGGGAAAAATTTAAATAATTTGGTTTATTGGGAATTGTATGGATAATGGGTTAGGGAGGAAAGAATTGGAGATATTGGTTAGTCATTCTATTGAGAGGCTTGGTAAGAATGAAAGATTTGACCTTAATAAAGAGTTGTTAGATCATCTTTATGATAGGTGCTGGTGTGCTAATCACGACATAAATTATAGTGACCCCAATGTTCTTCAGGCTAGGGTTAAATTGTATGTGGAAAAATATGGGGAGCCTAGTAAAATTAATTAGAAGGGTTAGGTTTTTTGTCTAAAGCACCGGGAATCCCGGTAAAATGAGAGTATTTATAAATTTTTGAAATTTATTGAAAGAATAAAATTCTTTAATTTGTTGAAAAAGTCTTGATATTTTTTAGAGTCATAATTTGTTAGGTTCATTGTTTTAATCTCTCCTTCAAGACTTTTTTCTAATTCGTCTAATCTTTTTTGGATATCTATAATATGTTTTTGCTCTTTATTTTTATCTAATTGATATCCGATACCTTGAATAATTTTATTTTTAATATCTTTATGAGTTATTTTGAATAAATCGTGTCCTTTATTAAAGAGAAGAAATAAATCATAAAGATCTCTTTCATGGACTCCTTCTTTTCTTGTAATTATTGCTCTTAGTTTTTCAATAAGGATTTCTTCAATAGCATAACTTTCTATTTGAATATTCTCTAAAGGATAGATTAGATGTTCTGATGATGGATGTAAATGAATAATTTTTGATTGTTTTAAATTGTAAAACAGTTCATCGCAAAAATTTATTTCTATTTTGATAGGATTTATTTCTTCCACGTTTATATAGACATTAAATTTATTCCAATAAGGACTGTATTTAAGTGGACAGTATTTGCGTTCATTTGTTTTATTTATTTCATTTGCATCAAAATCAAAATCAAATTTTTTACAAATTTCAGTTAATACTGGTAAGAACTCTTTCTTTAAGAATTTTTTTATTAAAATCTCTCTTTCATTGTTTGATGATGTGTTTAACTCCAAGTTATACTTAAACGTAAAATCTAAGTCTTCAGAAATTCTATGATAATTCAAATGGGATTTTGCCAGAAGAGTGCCTCCTTTGAATATTATTTTATGAAAAGGTGAGTCCTCATTTTTTTCTTTATGGTTGCTTATTTCACAAAGAATATAACTTAAAGCCAAATCTTTTTTTATCATTTCGGGAGTTATTTGCTTGTCTTTGTATTTATTTATTATCTCATTTATATATTTTTCAGGAATCTTCATCTTATTTGTTTTAACTGGTCTTCATCAAGTAGACATATAAGTTTAGCTTTTACGAAAGGATATTTTTTATAAAATCCAAGATATAAGTTTATATTTTCAAAATTTAAATTATCCGGAACAAGTAGATTTATTTTTCCTTTTAGATATTCGTTGTAATAAATTTTGTCTAGAAGTGTTTTCTCGCTGTTTGAGAAGGGGTAGCTATCTATCAAATCTTTTTTCAATATAGCATTCTCAATAAAAGTGCCTTCTGGAAATTTAATAAATATAATAGTCTGGTTGCCGATTTTTTTTTTGAGATTGTATTTATTGTTTATTAAATAAAATGTGTGGGGGGTTTGCCAAAAATCTCCTTCAAAATATCCGGCACTGCTTAGTCCAAAATAGGCAACTATATTTTCTTGTTTGAAATAGTTAAATAAGTTTTGAAAAAATATGTGATTACGCATAGATTTATTTTTTCTTATTATTTGCGATGCTTCTTCTCCGAGTATGCTCCATTTTTTGTCTATCAGGAAGAGGAGCTTGTTTTTTCTTAAATTATCAAAAACTTTTTCAAAACTGTCTTTTTTTTGTTTCCATAATTTTAAAAATTCAATATATATTGTTTTTATTTCTTTTTTTTCTAAGTATCTATTTTTTTTATTCAATAAATATTTCCAGAATTTTTCAGTTTCATTTTCCATATTAGATGTTTACTATTGTAATACTTATAAAGGCTTCTATAAATAAGGAGTATTTTCGTCCATATTTGTGTTTTTTATTGAGTTTGTTAATAGATGTTTGTATTGATGTGGAGAATGAGACTTTTGTGTTTAAGGCATGGGGAACGAGGGCTAAGATCTCAGAGCTGAGTACTAAGAGCTGGGAAGGGAACTGGGGGCTGGGGCTAAGATCTCAGAGCTGAGTACCAAGAACTAGGAAGGGAACTGGGGGCTAAGATCTCAGAGCTGAGTACTAAGAACTGGAAGGGAACTGGGGGCTGGGGCTAAGATCTCAGAGCTGAGTACTAAGAGCTGGGAAGGGAGCTGAGAACTGAGGGGCAGGGGCGCCCTCGGGGGTTGGTTTTTATTGGGATAAAGTAGTGAATTTTTGTGGGGAGAATTTATATAGGTGTTGTTGTTGTAGAATATATGAGGTGTGGAATGTTTGTTTCTAGCTCAGAAAAGGGTTGTTTAGATTTTACTGTATTAAAAGATTTGTTGAAAAAAGATTAATGCAAGTATATTGAAAGAATTGAAAGGAGGTTTGAAAAAAAGAATGAAAAAAAATATAATATTAAGTGTTTTAATAACGATGAGCTTGATGTTGATGGTTGGAAGTGTTAGTGCTACGATAAATAGCATTGAAGTAATCTCTCCTAATGGTGGAGAATATTTGAGTGGAACTCAAGATATTACTTGGAATTGGGAAGGTGGTGAGACTGGAGATTTAGTTAATATTGTTTTTTCAACAAATGATTTTGATACCCAATCAGTTATTGCTACTGATGTTGCCTTTGATTCATCACCTTTTGAGTGGAATACAATTGAATTTGAGGATGGTAGTAATTATAAAATAAGATTTATTGACGATTCTCAACTTGTATATGATACGTCTGATGAGCTTTTTACAATAGATAATACATATCCAACTATAGAGATTTATACAATAGATAATCCTGTTTTTTCTCCGAATGGAGATGGTGTTTTAGATGAAGTTACAATTGATTTAAAATTTTCTGAAGAAGTTGATTGGAGTATTGAAATTTCAGATGAGAGTGGAGTTGTCTATTCTTGGACAGGCTTATCAACAAATCCTAATTCAAGAACATGGGATGGAACTGATAACACTGGAGAAAAAGTTTACACAGTAAAAATAACAGCAACAGATGAAGCTGGAAATCAAATTGTTGATGAATCAAAAACAATAACTTTGGACACAACTGGACCAACTGTAACTTTAGATCAAATATCTTCTGACGAATGGATGGTTGATAAAGATGGTTTAATAATTAATGCTGTGTGTGATGAAACAGATTGTATTGGGAAAAAACTTTATGTTTCTGATACAGATGATAATTGTGATACTTATGGATATGAGAATTATGAAAATTCTCCACAAACTTTAATATCTGGAAAATGGATTTGTGCAGCAGCAAAAGATAATTTAAATAATATTGGTTATTCTGAACCTCAATACTTTAGGGTTTCAACTACAATCCAAGATGCAATTGATTTTGCAGTAGAAGGAGATATTATTAATGTTGCTGAAGGGATTTATCCTGAAAGTATTGTAATTGGAAAATCATTGACATTAATCGCAATTGGAGAAAAGCCAATTATTAAGGGTCTTTCTGAAAATTATATCATAAAAGTTGAAGCAAATAATGTGATGATTGATAATTTTGAAGTTAATGGCGAAGGAATTAAAGTTGGTGACAATACTTTTCTTTATGGAATATGGGTAAGTAATGCAGATAATATTGAAATTAAAGATTCTATTGTAAGAAATGTATGGGCAGTAACAGGCAATGGTATCCAAGTTGATAATTCTATTGATAGTAATATACACGGAAATATAATCTCTTCATTTCATAAGAGAGGAATTAGGTACATAGATTCCGAAGGCATCTTTCATAATAATGAAGTTATTGGGGATAATATTGATGGAATAAATAGGGTCCAAAATTTAGTTAATTTATGGGGGGGGTCTAATATTGAGATTTATAACAATTTATTGCATAATGCATTAACAAACCCAGAAGATACTCCAGAGTGGGATTCTCCAGGAATTTTCATAAGCTCATATGGTGGAAGTGGAAATTCTTATGCAAATATTCATGATAATGAAATTTATGATTGTGATTCAGGTATTGTAATTGGTTCTGTGTATGCAACAACAGATGGTTCAAGTGCTGTAATTACAAACAATAATCTTCATGATTTGGAGTTAGGAATAAATTTTGAAGTTATAAGATTAAGTGATGATGGACAAAATACAGTATCGGCAGTGATAAATTATAATGAATTTACAAATAATGCTTTGTCTGTTAAAGCCGTTGAGACAACATCAATGATCAACGCCACATTTAACTGGTGGGGAGATTTAATTCCAAGTGATGATGTTGAGGGTAATGTTGATTACACATCTTTTGCAGAAGATAGTAGCCTTACAAGATTTTATGCACCTGTATTAGAATCAATTGGGAATAAAGAAGTACATGAAGGTTCTACTTTGATTATAAGTTTAATCGCAAGTGATGCTGATGAGGAAGATATTTTAACTTATAGTGATAATGTTGATTTCGGTTCATTGGTAGGTACTGAGTTTACATGGACACCAACAGGGGCAGATTCTGAAACTAATCAAATTACATTCACGGTAAGTGATGGAGATTTAGAAGTATCAGAAACAATGACTGTGACTGTAAATAATGTTGCTCCAGAAGTTGAAGCTGGTGAAGACCAAACTGTAAATGAAGGTGAAGAAGTAAGCTTTACTGGAAGCGCAACAGATGTAGGAAATGATGAACTAACATATAGTTGGGATTTTGGAGACAC
>DAOWDJ010000005.1 GCA_030639065.1 archaeon | reverse complement strand
CCTTCTAATTTATTTGATAAAGTTGAGGAGATTCTTGTAGAATCATTAGGGGTATAGGTAAATATATTAAATAAAATACTGAGGACAAGGCTCAAAAGTCTGTAGTTTCTCGATTGTAAAATGGTAGGCGAAATATTAAAATTATATACAGGCAAAGGATTTCTCTTAGATAAAGAAATGTTAGAATTATTGTCCGAGTTGGAGTTTGATATAGCGAAAGGGATAATTGAGAGGTTAATTGATTTTAAAATCAAAGAGAGGGTTATTACGCGAAAGGTGTTTGATAAATATAAAGAGAGATTGGGAGATTTATTAGTTAGCAATAAGGGGGAAGAGAACAAAGGTGTTAAATTATTGTCGCCTCTTAATTTTTTATCAAAGAAGATTAACGTTGAAGATTTTGTTAGACATTTTCGTTCGAGATTTGAAAAAATTAAAGAAATATTAGAGACGAAAGATTTAGATAATTTAAGTTCTATTCGTAGAATTAGTGTGGTTAATGGGACTTGGACAATTATAGCGATGATTTCTAGTAAGAGGATAACAAAAAATAAAAATTTATTACTGGAGGTTGAAGATTTAACGGGTAGCTCTATTGTTTTGGTTAATCGTGAAAATTCGGAGTTGTTTGCGCAGGCGAAAAATTTATTATTGGATGATATTGTTGCGTTTAGGGTGTCGGGTTCTAGTAAGATGTTGTTTGCGAATGGAATTGTTTATCCAGATGCTGTTCTGAAAGAAGAAAGATATAGCGATATTGATAAATATGTTGCGTTTTCTGGGGACTTTCATATCGGATCTAAAATGTTTTTAGAAGATAAAGTTTTGAAATTTATTAGTTGGTTAAATGGTGAAGTTGGAGATGAGAGGCAACGAGAAATTGCTATGAAGGTTAAGTATTTGTTTTTAATTGGAGATAATATTGATGGGGTTGGGCATTATCCTGGGCAGGAGAAATTTTTGGATATTAAAAGTTGTAAAAAACAGTATAATAAACTTGAGGAGATTTTATATAAAATTCGTAAGGATGTTCAAATTATAATGTGTCCCGGCCAACACGATGCGGTTTGGGTTGGGGAACCACAGTCTGCAATTCCAGAAAAATGGGCTCCTAGATTACATCAAATGGAAAATTTATTTTTAGTTCCAAATCCTTCCTTGGTTGAGGTTGACGGAGAATTTAAAATCTTGATGTATTATGGAGCGAGTATTAATCGATTTATTGATGAGATGTTTGACATTAGAGTTAAGTATGGGCACAAGTCTCCTACGAGAGTTGTTATGGAAATGTTAAAACGACGACACCTTGCTCCAACTCACGGGGTGATGGATTATATTCCATGTGGAGATAGAGATCCATTGATTATTAGTAATGTCCCTGATATTATTGCGACGGCGGGTCAACATCGGGCAGAAATTAATAACTATAATAATATTTTAATGATTGCTAGTTCGTGTTGGCAGTCGACTACTCCATTTGAAGAAAAAGTTGGGAGTATTCCAGAGCCATGCAGGGTTCCATTATTTAATTTGAAGACTAGAGAAATTAAAATAATTGATTTTAATGAGGAGAATGGAGTTAAGCAAGAGGAGGGAAAGCAGAATGGATGATTTTGTAGAATTAAAAAAACATATTGATGAAGAATATAGAGTTGCTAATGCGGCTAGGAAATTGGGTCTTGATCCGGTTGATGAGGTTGAGATTCCATTGGCTATGAGCTTAGCAGAGAAATCTGTTGGATTAATTTTCACGGTTTATTCAAAATTGCCTATTGCAAAAATTACAGAAAGGATGTTAGAGTTAGAGGGAAAGTATGGGCAATTAGATAGTACGGTAAGTTTTGTAATTGCTCGTGAGATTGCCGAAGAGAAGTTTTGTAAATTTAAAGATAGATTGGAGGCAATTGATGCTGGGATTCGTGTTGGTTTTGCATATATGACACTTGGGGTTGTTGCTAGTCCTATTGAGGGTTACACTGGTTTGAAGTTGGGCAAAACTAAAGATGGAAAAGATTATTTTATTGCTAGCTTTAGTGGTCCGATTCGTTCTGCTGGAACGACCGCCTCTTGTTTAGTTTTAATGTTGATTGATTATTTGAGAGAGCATTTTGGTTATGCGAAATACGACCCTAGTGAAAATGAAGTTAGGAGATATGTTGTAGAAAATACGGATTTTCATGAGAGGGTTGCTAATTTGCAGTATTTTCCGACGGAAGAAGAGATGGTATTTTTAGCCTCACATGTTCCAATTCAGATTGATGGGGACCCTACAGAAAAAAAAGAGGTTTCTAATTATAAGGATTTGAAAAGGGTTGAGACAAATTTTATTAGAGGGGGAATGTGTTTAATTTTTTCTGAAGGGTTGGCGCAGAAAGCAGAGAAAGCATTAGGTCGTTTGAATTCGTGTAAAAATAATGGTTTGGTTTGTAGTGGATTTGATTGGCTGGAAGAATATTTAATTTTGCACAAAAAAAGAGAGAGGGGTGAAGGGGATATTGCTGCAACTTATATTAAGGATTTAGTTGCTGGGCGTCCTGTTTATGGACATCCTTCTAGGAGTGGTGGTTTTAGATTTAGATATGGTAGGGGGCGGACGTCAGGATTTAGTGCTGTATCAATTCATCCTGCTACAATGGGAATTTCAAATGGGTTTTTGTCTCATGGAACACAATTGAAGTTAGAGAAACCTAGTAAAGGGTGTATTATTACTTCTTGCGATTCAATTGATGGCCCGATTGTTCGATTGAAAGATGGCTCGGTTAGGCGGTTGTCAAATTTTAATGAAGCTAGGGAATTATACAAAGATGTTAACGAAATTATTTACCTTGGAGATATTTTATTTCCACTTGGAGACATGAAAGATAGGAATGTTAATTTGTTGAAGGCTGGGTATGTGGAAGAATGGTGGGAATTAGAATTAAAAGGAAAGGGTGGAGATATTTGTGAAGATATTGAATTAGATAAGGCAATTGAGTTAAGTATAAAATTTAATATTCCATTACATCCAAAATTCATTTTTTATTGGACGCAAATTTCTAATGAGGATTTTTTAGATTTGCTCCAGTGGATGAATGGTGCAGCTTGGAGGATGGGTAAGTTGATTTTGTCTTGGGAAAAGTCGGTTCGTGAAAAATTCGAAAATGCAAAAAGAACTTTGGAAATCTTAGGAGTTGAGCATTTGGTGGTTATGGATAATGTTGTCGTTAATGGAGATGCGCGAGCGTTATTGTTAAACCTTGGAATTAAGGAGATGTATAATGGAGAGATTTTGGAATTAAAGGTGGATGAAGTTAGTAACTTGAGTGTTTTAGAGAGCGTTAATAGAATGTGTGAGTTTGAGGTCAAAGATAAGGCTGGGAGTTTTATTGGTGCCAGAATGGGCAGGCCCGAGAAAGCCAAGTTGCGAAAATTAGCTGGGAGTCCGAATGTTTTATTTCCCATTCTGGAATATGGTGGTCGTTTACATAGTGTCCAAGATGCAGCTAAAATAGATTTTATTAAAGGTGATTATCCCGTATATAAATGCGGATGTGGTAGTGAAGGTATTTATCCGGTATGTGAAAAGTGTGGAGCAAAGAGCAAAAGATTTTATTTTTGTAGAGAGTGTCGTGAAGCCAAAGAAGGGCTTTGTAAATTGCATAAAAATTGTTTTAAATATTCGAATCGAAAAATAGATATTAAATATTTTTTTGAAAATGCAGTTTCTAGTTTGGGATATAAAAAACATGAGGTTCCGCCATTAGTCAAAGGAGTTCATAAGATAAATAGTAGCGAGAAGGATGTTGAGAATTTGGCTAAAGGTATTTTGAGAGCGAAGTTTAATTTGTCTGTGAATAAGGATGGCACAATTAGATATGATGGAACTGAAATTCCGTTGACACATTTTAAACCGATTGAAATTAGGACTAGTGTTGATAAATTGAAAGAACTAGGATATGAAAAGGATGTCGACGGTAAAGAATTAATTGATGATAATCAGGTTTTGGAACTAAAACCACACGATGTTGTTTTATCTAGTTGTTCTGATGGAAATGACGAAAAGGCGGATGATGTTTTTTTTAATATGGCAAATTTCATAGATGAGGAACTATCACGATTTTATAGATTGTCCAAATATTATAATCTGAAAGATAAGGGTGAATTAATTGGGCAGTTGGTTGTTTGTATGGCGCCACATAATTGTGCTGGAGTTGTTGGTAGAATCATAGGATTTAGTGAAATGCAGGGGATTTTGGCGTCGCCCTATATGCATGCGGCTATGAGACGAGATTGTGACGGAGATGAGATGGCGGTGATGTTACTGATGGATGTTCTAGTGAATTTTTCTCGAAAATTTTTACCGAGTCATCGTGGAGGTTCTCAAGATGCTCCGTTAGTTTTGAATGCGAGGATTCAGGCGGGAGAGGTTGACGATCAAATTTTAAGTTTTGAGTGTTGCTCTGAATATCCTTTAGAATTATATAGATTAGCAGAACGTGGGGCTCATTCAAGTGAGATAAAAATTGATAGCGTTGGGGAGAGGTTAAAGTTGGGTGAAGATAGTTTTGTTGGAACTGGATGGACGCATGATACAAGTAATCTAAATTTAGGAAATACAAATGGGGCGTATAAGGTTTTGCCCACAATGAAAGAAAAAGTTGAGGCTCAGATGGAGTTAGTTAGGAAAATTCGTGCGGTTGATAGTGATGATGTTGCAAGGTTAATTTTGGAAAGACATTTTATTAGGGATATTCGTGGAAATTTAAGAAAGTTTGCGAAGCAACAGTTTAGGTGTTCGAAATGTTCTGCGAAATTTAGAAGAGTTCCGTTGTCAGGAGTTTGTACAAAATGTTTTGGGAAGATAATTTTTACAATTAGTGAGGGATCAATTAAAAAATATTTAGAATCTGCGCTGAAATTAGTATCAGAATATAATATATCTAGCTATACAAAAGAGGTGATGGAGTTAACACAGGATTATATTGAATCGATTTTCGGGAAGAGGGAGAGGGATAGTAATTTGGGGGAGTTTTGAGGGAGGGAGAAAATATAGACAAAAAAGATAACAAAGCTTTATATGATTTTTGTTTTGTGAAATATATATTTAGTCACAGTTGTTTTTAATAATGGTAAAGATTTATTATTATTTTAATGGAAATGAGAGAGATGACGCAAAGAGATAAGAGGACAGTAGCAAGTCTGGTTGTAGAGCATGGTGAAATTTTCTTAGATAAATTTAAAGGAAGTAAAAAGGTTATTGGAATATATGGATGTGATTGTGAGCTTATGGATTTGTTTGAAGCAGGGCTGAATGGTTACTTTTCAGGAAGAGGGGAATTTGTTGAAATAAAACAAAATAGTTCGGTTGGCTATCCTAATGGGTATCCCATTGATTTAGGATATTTTTTTAATGTCGGTCAAGTTAAGGACTCAAATAGAGATATCGATGTATTTTATGATTAGGTTTGATATTTCCTGCTACAACTTTGCAATAGCACAACAAAAGATTTAAAGAGGAATTTGTTAGAAAGGATTTAAATACCTATTATAAATAATATTATTTATGAAGGGAAGAATATTGGGGGTTTTGTTTTTATTTATTGTGGTGTTTAGTTTTGGAATTGTTAATGCCGTTTCATTATTAGATGAAGGTTATACATTATGGAATGAAAATGGACTTGCCTCCGTTCAAGTTGAAAGGGGCATAGATGATTTAATAGGATTTAATTTAGTTTTCAAAGTAGATGATAATGGAGTATTTTTTGACGTGATACATTATGTGTATGATGTTCCAAAAGTAAACGAAATAAAAGTTTATTATATTAATTTATCTAATTATGGTTTACCAGTTGCAGTGAAAATTGTTCCAGTTTTTGGAAATGGAGAAGTGGGACAAGCCTCTAATGATTTATATTTTACTGAAGATATAACTGGGGACCTTCAAAACTTAGTTAATAGTGGGGTTGAATTTGTTAAACTAAAACAAAATATTCAGTATGAAGTAGATTTAAATGATTTTAGTTTTGAGGAAATACAGAATATTTCTTGTGAAGATATAGGTTTTGAGTGCGGTTTTGCTGAAGGTAATGCTTGGGGGAAGGTGAATTTATATTGTGGAGTATGTAATGATGAATCTACTTGTATAAAAGGGAAATGTTATGAATTAGATGAATTAGGTGGTTGTCTTAGTGGTTCAGAGATTTTTTTAAATTGTGATTCTCAATATTGTAAAGAAGAATCTTCTTTTTGTTCTAAATCGGGTTCGGAGTGTTTAAGTTATAATGGTGTCGGTGGCTGTGTTTGGGAGAACTGGAAAATATACACTCCTTTGCTTTATTGGAGTGGAGAATCTATTTCAGATAGTACTCTTTTTATTGATAAGGGTGCTTTATTGAATATAGAATCTGCAGATATTTCTTTAAAAATGATAATAAAAAATTCAGGATTGCCAGAGGGGACAGAAGTTGATTTTGAAGTTTATAGGCTTTCTGAGGGCACTTATATTAAAAACGGTATTAGAACAGGAAATAATTCTATTAAAGGAACGATTGATTCAAGTGGTAAGGCGGAAGCTATTTGGGATATAATAAATGAAGATTTAGTTGGTTATGCTGGAGATGATATATTTTCTTTTGATGTAAAAAAAGGAGAACGAAGTTTATCGGTTACTAATGGAGATGTTTCTCCAGAGATTGAACATTTAAAATTTATTACTAAAACTGGAGAATGTATGGGTGATATAAATTGTGATGCTTTTGCATTAGAATGGATGTGCGAGGATGCTAAATATGATTTAGGAATGGATGGTTGTTATTGGAATGATAATACTGATTCTTGCAAGGGTGATAGTAGAGTATCTTGTGAGCCCATAGGAAATAGGGATTCATGTATAAATTTGGGTTGCAAATGGGATTCTTATGGGTTTTGGAGTAGTTTTAAGGATTGGTTTAAGAATTTGTTAGAAAGGATTTAAATACCTATTATAAATAATATTATTTATGAAAGGGAGAATATTTGGGGTTTTGTTTTTATTTATTGTGGTGTTTAGTTTTGGAATTGTTAATGCTGAAGATACTTGTGATAATTTGGGATATGAATGTGGTGTTTGGGATTTGGAAAATGTTCTAGATTGTGGTGGTTGTGAAGATGGGGCATGTATAGTTGGTAAGTGTTATGGTTTTGAAGAATTAGGGGAGTGTGTTTCATTTAATTCTCTTAAATATGGTTATGAAAAAGAATTTTCTTGTAAAGGTGTTCCACTTCCTCATGTTCAAATAGGGGATTCGGTTGAAAACATATGTATTAAATATGGTTGTGGTTGGGATGAAAATAATCCTTCTGTTTGTACTGGTGTTCCTAAGTCTGTGTGTTCTGATTTGGGTGAGAATTGTTTGACTAGTGATTTAGCGATTGGATGTACATGGGAAAATAATGATATTTATACTACTAAGCTTTATTGGAAGGGTGAAGGGATTTCTTATAGATACGGACTTTCTATAGATGAAAATTCTCCAGATGATATTAATATTCCATTGATAATGTATTTAAAAAATTCAATGTTACCAGAAGGTACTGAGTTAGAATTTGATGTCATGATTGTTAGTTTGGGCAATCTCCACAAATTAATAAATAAGGATGTTCGCGCTACAATAGAAAGTTTTGTAGATAAAGATGGACAAGCTAATGCTTCTTGGATTCTCTCTGCTGAGGATTTGAAGACTGTTAGAGAAGATTCCAATAATTATTTAGAGTTTGTTGTTAAAAAAGATGGTTTAGAAATTTTTGAATATGACAATAATGATGGAAATGAAGTATTCATAAATCATTATGGCACAATTGAAGGAATTAGAAGAAACCCTACCAATTTAAGAATATCTATAAAGAAAGGAACTTGTCACGGAGATATTAATTGTAATGTTGCTAAAGAAAAATGGGAATGTGAAGAGTTTTCTGAAATAGGGGCAAATTGTAATTGGGACTCTGAATCAAACTCCTGTGGAGGAGATGTTTTTTCCTGTAATCCTATCTCTGATAAAGAAACTTGTGACTATTTTTATGATTGTTCTTGGGAACGTAGTAGTTTTTGGGATGATTTTATTGGGTGGTTTAAGAATTTGTTTAGTTAATAATTATATTTCCTGCTACAACTCTACAATAGCACAACAAAGGATTTAAAGTGTTTTTGTCTTTTTTGGGAATGGCATTTGTACATTTGCATTTACATAGTGAATATTCTCTCTTGGATGGGGCGACTAAAATTTCTGAGTTGTTTGATAGGGTGAAAGAATTGGGACAGGATTCGGTTGCGATCACTGAGCATGGAAATATGGGGGCAGTGATTAAGAAGTATGAATTGGCGAAGAAGGCTGGCGTTAAGTTGATTATGGGATTTGAGGCGTATGTTTGTAATGATATAAAAGTAAAAGATAAAGACGAGAAGAATCATCATTTGATTTTGTTGGCGAAAAATTTGGAAGGTTATCAGAATTTGGTAAAGTTGGTTTCTATAGCAAATAGTGATGGTTTTTATTATCGGGCTCGAATAGACAAAGAGACTTTGCGAAAGTATTCTGAGGGATTGATTTGTATGAGCGCGTGTATTGCTAATGATATAGCGAAGGCGATTATTGCTAAAGAAGAGGATAATGCTCGGGAATTAATTAAAGAATATATTGATATTTTTGGAAAAGAAAATTTTTATTTGGAAGTACAAAATCATACAATTCCCGAAGAAGAGGTGGTAGTTGAATTTTATAAGAAAGTTGCGGAAGAATTTGGGTTGAAGATTGTAGCGACTTGCGATTCCCATTTTTTAAAAAAAGATGATGCTTATGCACATGAAGTAATGTTGGCTATTGGAACAAATGGAGATATGAATAGTGAAAAGAGGTTTAGGTTTAGTGGTTCTGGGTATTGGGTTCATAGCGAAGATGAAATAAAGAAATTATTTCCAGACAATCCCGAGTATATTGATATAACTCAGGAAATTGCGGATAGGTGTAATGTCGAACTGGAGATGGGGGAGCCGATATTCCCACATTTTGATTCTCCTGAGGGGACTACTCATAAAGAATATTTGTATGAACTATGCAAAGAAGGAGTTGATAGGATTTATGGAGAGAGAGGGAATTATAAAGAGGCTATCGAAAGGATGAAATTTGAATTGAATGCTATTTCGAATATGGGATTTGAGGCTTATTTTTTAATTGTCGCTGATTTTGTTAAGGATGCAAAAAGATATTGCCAAGTTGGTCCGGGTCGTGGGAGTGGTGCGGGTTCGATTGTTGCGTATGCTTTAGGGATTACTCAATTAGATCCTTTAGATTTAGGGTTATTATTTGAAAGATTTATTAATCCAGATAGGATTTCGTTGCCAGATTTTGATATTGATTTTGGAGATAAAGATATTGTTTTGGATTATGTGAAGAAAAAATATGGGGAAGAAAAAGTTTCGTTAATTGGTACTTTTGGAACGATGTCGGCTAAGGCGGTTTTGAAAGATGTGATGAGAGTTTTTAAGGTTCCGTTTAATGAAGCGAATGCAATTACAAAACTGGTTGAAGAGAAGACAATCCAGAAAAGTTTAGATTGTGAGAGAGATGGGCAATTGACTATTGAAGCTAAACAGCTTCGGGAATTTAAAAATAATTATGAAAAAGTATTTGAGATTGCTCATAAACTTGAGGGGTGTGTTAGACATAAAGGTGTTCATGCATGTGGGGTTGTTTGGGGGAAGAAGGGGATTGATGAGTATGTCCCAATCTATAAGAAAAATGGGGATGTGATTACCCAGATTGAGGGACCAGATATTGAAACTTATGGTTTAGTAAAATTTGACTTTTTAGGTCTCGAGACTTTAAATATTATTAAGAAAGTTTTGGATACGATTGGAAAAGATAGTGAGTGGCTTGAGAAAATTTCAAGAGAAGATGATGGTGTTTATGAAATGTTGAGACAGTCTAAAAGCATAGGGGTTTTTCAGATTGAAAGTGAGGGGATGAGGAAGACTCTAAAATTAATTCAGCCGACTTGTTTCGATGATATTATTGCTATTGTTGCGTTATATCGTCCTGGGCCAATGCAATATTTAGAAGTTTATGCAAATAGAAAGCATGGAAAAGATGTTGCAGTTTATCCTCATGTAAATGCCGAGAAGATTCTAGCTCCGACTTATGGGATTATGGTCTATCAGGAACAGGTTATGCAACTTAGTCGAGCTTTGGCAAATTTTAGTGCGGGAGACAGTGATGTCCTTCGGAAAGCTATTGGAAAAAAGAAATTAGATTTGATGAAAAAAATGGAGAAACAGTTTAAGGATGGTTGTATAGAATTCTCTGAGATGAGTAAGGGTGATGTTGATAAATTGTGGGACGATATTGTGAAATTTGCAGCATATTCTTTTAATAAATCTCACGCGGCAGCTTATGCTTTAATTTCCTATAGAACCGCTTATTTGAAAAAACATTATCCTGTTGAATTTTATGCGGCTACGATTTCCTCAGCTGTTGGAAATCCAGATAAGTTGGCGTTTTATTTAGAATCGGCTAGACAAGAGGAGATTAAGATTTTGCCCCCTGATATCAATACTTCAGAGGAATCTTTTACCGTCGAGGAGATTGGTAATGAGAAGGTAATTCGTGTTGGACTTAATGGTATTAAAAATGTTGGAACAGAGGCGCTGACTCGGATCATGAGTATGCGACCGTATAAGTCATACCAGGATTTTATCAATAAGGTTGATTTGTCGAAGGTGAATAAAAGAGTTTGTCATAACTTGATTTCTGTTGGATGTTTTGATGAATTAAGTATCAATAGAGCGAGTTTATTGAAGGTTTACGAGAATGTTGAAAAAGAAAATAATTCTTTAGAGAAACAGAGGACTTTATTTGGTGGGATTGCGAATGTTGTTGAATATCCGGATTTGCCACCAATGAGATTAAAAGATACATTGGATTTGGAGGAAGAGCTTTTGGGAGTTTGTGTTTCTGGACATGCGGTTGATGCTTTTGTAGAATCTCAAAATAGAGATTTTACTGTGTTTAATAATTTGAAAGATGAAATGGAAACAGATATTTTTGGTCTGGTAAAAAGGTTCACTCGAATTGTTACAAAAAATGGGGACGATATGGCATTTATGGATATCGGCTCTAGGTCGGGAGATTTGAAAGTTACTATTTTTCCGAAGAATTTTAAAGAATGTGTCGGAGAGAATAAAATTGAAGTGGGTAATGGAGTGAAAATTAATGGAAGATTTAAAGAGAGTGAGGAATTCGGGGATGCGTTTATTGCCAAAAATATCTTAGTTTGTGAGCCTTCTTAATTTTTAGCGATTATAAAGAATTAAAAGGTAAGATTTAAATAAGATATAGTGTTATTTTGTTTATGGAGACGAAATTTTTTGGTGTGGTTTTGTTTACATTTGTTTTATGTATAGGTTTTGTTTCTGCTGGTTTTTCCAATGATATTTCTCAAAAAATTACAGGTAATGTTGTTAGTGAGATAGATGATGACTTTTCCGATATGGAGAATCTAGGGATAATTTCTTGTGAGCAGATTATTGATAGTGGTCTTGATGACGATTTTGTCGACTATGAAATCCCAGATGCTGTTCCATTTAAGAATGAAGTTTTTAATATTTATATAGATGATGAGTTTTTTCTTTCAGCCGAATTAGTAGATAAAAAAATTAGTGGAATTGTTTGTGAATCTTCTAAAGAGGTAACCTATAAGATTTATATTTCTAGTAGTCTAATAGCTGAGATTAGTGGGGATAATGAGGAAATTAATCCAATTGATTTTTACAATCAAAAAAGGAAGTCTGGGGAATTAGAAATTAAAGCGGTTGGTTTTGTTAGAAAGATTAACATGGGTTTTATTAACTTCGGATTAAAGATTGCTTCTTGGTTTAATTAGTGTTTCAAAACGGCAAATAAAAGATTATTGTGGGAATTAAAATGGCACCCATGAGGAATCCTCGTCGGATTTGGAATTCTATGCAGGTGAGTCCGAGAATTGTTGAGACAGTTAAAATAATTAGTCCGAGGACACCCGTAAAATATGTTATGATTATTATTAAGAAAATTAGAATTGCGATTGATATTTTTGTGTAATTTATTTTGTGGATATGTTTAGCGACGAGTTTTGAAATTATTAGAGATATCGGGATAGCGATAGTTGCTGAGATTAGAATTGTTATAAGAATTGTGGTTAAATTTGTCGTCGAGAGTTGTGTTATTTGTGAAATTGCAAATGCGGCGCCTGTTCTTGATTTTTGAAAAAGAAAAAGTGTAATAAATGAGACAGACATGACAATTGTATTAATTGAACCGAGGAGGATAAGAAATTGTTCACGATTTAGTTTGCCTGTTATTTCTGAGCCAATAATTGCAGCCTGATTTGATCCAAGCCCTGGAAAAAGTGAGCAGATTGGTGAGACAAGGATTGTTGCAAGAGTTGGTTTAATTAACTCTTTTTTATTGATTTTAAATTTTTTTATTTTTTGTTCTGGGACAACTGTTCTGGATTTTATTGAGTGCATGATTGTTGAGGTTCCAAAAAGACCTGTTAGCAAAGGGAGCAAAGGTTGATTTATATTTAGGTTTAATGTGGATAATCCAAGAAACCCTGCGAGTGCAAAAATTATTATAGCCTTCATTTTTGAAGATCTTTCATTATAAATTAAAAACATAACTATCCAAATTAGAAGGAATGCCATCATTCGTTGGATGAATGGATAAATTCTCGGGATTAGTAAAATAAAGATTGGGATTATTACTCCCAAGGAGATAATTGCTATTGTTGAGCCTAGTAGGGTAAGTTTTAAGGCGTGATGACCATTTCCTTCGAGGAGAAGTTCGTGGCCAGGGAGAACTCCTAATCCTGTGTCTTCATCTGGAGCTCCAAGGAAAATTGCTGGAATGAAATCTAAAAACGTGTGAGTAATTGCCATTGTGACTATGAAAATTAAAAGAGTTGTTATTGGTAGCTGAGATATATATGCGATAGAGAGAACGAATACAGCGACGAGGTTTATGTGGATTCCAGGTATGAGTCCTGTGAAAGTTCCAGCTAATATACCTAGGATAAGTGGGAGGATTAGGTTGAGCATCCTAGGTTTAGGATGGCTTCGTTATTAAAAATTGTTGTGATGTAATAAAAATATTCTGTCGACGATGATTTGTTCTTTTCCTTTGTATGTATCCTGTTTCCCTTGAAATTTGATAATATCACCTTTTTTTAATACTAAAGAGGGGGAATCGAAAATGATTAATTCGGCAGAATTATTTTCTAGTTGAATTGTAATCTTATTATTTGAGTATTGAATTAATTTTATAGTGTCGGTTTGGGTTTGTTTTGTTGTTTGGGCCAAGAATATTAAGAAAAGTATTCCTATAATTGAGAGAATAAATAATATTTTTTTTATCATTTTGTCTGGAATTCTATTGTGTCTTTGTCTTTAAGGATATGTTCTAGTCCAATTATTTGTCCACCGAATTTTGAAGAGGGTCCCCAGATTCTTGCTCGTTTAATTTTACCAGAGATTCCTTTTAGAATTTTTTCTGTTGCCTCTTTGAAGGTTGAATTTTGTTTTAGAATCATTGGTTCTTTGCTTGCTTTTTTCTTAGGTTCTTTCGTATAAATTCTGATAATTGGAAATGTCTCAAATATTTTTTTTATTAACTCGTCAACTTTTGCTCTTGATGGTTCATTAGAGAAAAAGATGTAATTGAATTTTTTATATTTTGATTTTAAATTGGCCTCTATTTTTCTTTTTTCGCTTTCTGTTAAGATATCTTCTTTGTTATAAATTAAGATTACTTTCGCCTTAGTTCTATAAATGTATTTTTCTGCTTTCTCTATTTGTTCTAAATTGTCGACGACAAACAAGAGTGTGTCGGTTGAATTGATTAATGATTTGTCGTGATTTGGAAAAGATGGAATGTCAATGATTTGGATTGGAGCATCTTCAAAATAAAACGTTCCGAGTTGTGGTTGGTAAGTTGTGAATGGGTGTGGAGATATTTTTACTTCCTGCTTTGTTAACGTTTTAAATATTGTAGATTTTCCCACATTTGAGAATCCGATCAAGATACATTGCATTTCTGCTTTTTTAATTCCCGCCTGTCCACCCTTTCCTGATTTTTTTTGTTTGATAATGTTTGCCTTTAGTTTTTTGTAACGATTTGTTAGGTTTTTTCGCATGTTTTCAGAAGATTTATGCTTTGGGACTTCTTTCATCATTATTTCTAAGCATGCTATCCGTTCCTCGTCGCTCGTGGCTTCATGAAATTCCTGTTCAGCTTTTTGATAGAATGGAGATTGGTTTGTTGATGCCATGAAATTGTTAAGAATAGAGGGTTTAAGAAGGTTATTTTACAACCTCCATGAATTATTTTTCAATAAAAAATACTAATGAAAGTTATTAAAAAGAAGTCCGTTAAGAAAAAGTAATTTTATTTATTTATGCCATAAGGTTATTAAGGTTGATTAGCTTGATAGTTTTATGAGGAGAGTGAGTGTTGCATTGTTTGTGTTTGTTCTAATGATTGGGTTAGCATATGCTAGTGAGGATTGGGGTGATATTAGTAGTGGAGATGGTATTGTAGAGAATCATTCTAGTGAAGTTCCTAGTACTACCGACGATGTTTCTGATCCTGTTGTTGCAAATTCTGTAAATGAAGGGGGTTCCTCAAATGAACATACAGATGACGGGGCATTGCCTTCTTTTTTTAATAACAAAAAATATACGGATGATTTTTATATTGCTTTAGGAATTGGAGGAATAGGAATATTAATTATATTATTGTTTCTTTATTTCTTTATCCGAGGACCTAAGAATAAATGGAAAAAGAAAGTTGCCAAAAAGAAAACTACTAAGAAAAAAAGGAAAAAGGGTAAGAAGAAAAAGGGGTTTGTACGGAAAAATACACCTTCTAAAAAATAACTAAGATTGTGACTTGATTTAGTGTTGATAGTAAGGTTGTTAAACCAAATTTTCTTTTGGATTTTATGAAATTATCTGTTCTATTTTCTGGTGGAAAGGATTCGTGCCTAGCGTTGCATAAAGTTTTGCGAGAAGGACATGATGTAATATCTTTATTGAATATTTATCCGAAAAATCCGGATAGTTTTATGTTTCACAAACAAAATCCAGATTTATTAGATGTTCAAGTGAAGAGATTGGGTATGGAGATGATTTCTTTTGAGAGTGAGGGAATTGAGGAGAAAGAATTGGAAGATTTGAAGAAGTTGGTTAGGAAGGTTAAAGATGATGTTGACGGAATTGTTGTGGGGGGAATTGCATCTTCGTATCAGGGTAAGCGAGTAAAAAAGATTTGTGATGAATTTGGCTTGGAGTTTGTCGCTCCGCTTTGGGATTATGAGCCAGAGAAACTTTGGGAAGAATTGTTAGGTGAAAACTTTGAAGTTGTTATGATTAAAATTGCGTGTGATGGGATTGGAAAGGAGTGGCTTGGAAGAATTATTAACAAAGAAAATTTTGCCGAATTGAAGCAATTGTCAGAAAGATATAAATTTAGATTAGACTTTGAGGGTGGTGAAGCTGAGACTGCAGTTTTGAGTATGCCAGAATATAGTAGCAAGATTAAAATCGATTTTGAGACTGAGAGTGAAGATAAATATTGTCATCTAATGAAGATAGCGAATGTAAAATGAGCATTATTGAAGAGATTAAAAAGAAGCGTGAATTTTCTGGGCTGCCTGATTCTATTGTTGAACGTGTTGCCGATATTAAAAAAGATGACGTTAAGGAATCTCGGGCATTATTACGAAAATATTTTGGGGTGTTTTTGACGAATAGAATTTTCAAAGGTAAATTGTTGGCCGATGAGATGTTGGCTACGCATATGTCTTCGAAAAAAAGAGATTATGCGGAATTTTATGAAAAGATATTTTTTGAAATTGGAAATGTCGGAAGTGTTATTGATTTGGGGTGTGGGGTCAATGGTTTTTCTTATAATTATTTGAGAAAAGAATTAGGAAATATTAATTATATTGGCATCGAGGCTACGGGGCAATTGGTTGAACATATAAATAAATATTTTTCTAGCGAGGGTTTTTCTGCGAAAGTGATTGTTGGAGATTTATTTAATGTTGAGAATGTCTTAAAAATTTTAAGAAAACAAAAGAAGGAGAGGGTTGTATTTTTATTCCAAGTTGTTGATGCGTTAGAGAGCCTAGAAAGAGATTTTTCAAAGAAGTTTATTTTAGAAATTTCAAAGGAGTGTGAGAAAATTGTTATCAGTTTGCCTATAGAGAGTTTGGGTGGGCGAAAAAAGTTTGAGGTTCAGAGGAAATGGCTTATTGATTTTTTAGAGGATAATTTCAAAATTGAGAAGGATTTTGAAATTAACGGGGAAAGGATTTTGGTAGTAGATGTCAAAGTTAAGAATAAGGTGCCATAATAATTAAAAAGGGTATTTGCTAATTTGTTTTATGAAATTTGAAAAAAAAGTTTTGCAAAACGGGTTAACAATTTTATTTGAGAAGCGAGATGTTCCCGTGACGACTGTTATGTTGGCGGCTAAGTATGGCGCGGCTTACGAATCTAATGAAGAAAAAGGGATGGCGCATTTTATGGAACATTTATGTTTTAAAGGGACTAAAAAAAGAAGTGCTAAACAAATTGCTGAGGAGGTTGAGAAGTTTGGGGGCGACTTGAATGCATTTACTCACGAGGAGGTTACGGCATATCATGTTAGATTACCATCGGAGCATTTGGGTATTGCTATGGATGTTATTTTTGATATTTTTTTCAATGCAAGTTTTCCTGAGGATGAAGTTAAGAAGGAAGCGAATGTTATTTGTGAAGAGATTAAAATGTATAGAGATAATCCTAGGGCACACGTGGTTGAGAAGATTAAAGAAAATTTATATGAGAAGCCGTTTGGTGATTTCATCGGAGGATCGCAGGAGGGTGTTAGAGGAATGACTAGGGAACAGTTGTATGAAAAGCATCGTAAAATGTATGTGCCGAATAATTCTATCTTTTGTGTAGTTGGGAATAATGATTTCGATGAAGTGATTGCAATGGCTGAACGATTAATTGTGAATGATAAAGGGCAAGAGGTGGAAACAAATTTACCAGAGATTGTAAAAAAGAATGCCAAAAATTCTGAAAAACGAGCTGGAGTTGAACAGATGAATCTTGCTCTTGGTTTTCATTTTCCCTATTTGGAAGAAGGTGGTCGTTATGTTGCAGAATTATTCTCTATGATTCTGGGGCATGGGATGTCTTCTAAATTGTTTACTGAGGTTCGTGAAAAAAGAGGTTTGGTTTATGGTGTCAAAACAGATTTAGATTTGGGAAAAAATTATGGTTATATGATGATTTGGGCTGGGACCGACTCAGAGAAAGAGAAAGAGGTTATCGATATTTGTCTGGAAGAATTTAAGAAAATGGGGGACATAACTGAAGAAGAATTGGAAAGCGCGAAAGTGCAAGTCGTTGGAAGTAGAGATGTTGAGTCGGAGGCGTCCAATAACACAGCTGTCAATTTAATTATGGAAGAGATTAGGGGTGATGTAGAAAATTATTATGATTATGAGAAGAAAATTAATGCAGTGAATTTAGAGGATATTAAAAAATTGTCAGAAGTTTCTGAGTATTCGAGTTTTAGCTTAGGTCCTTAAAAGTCTAAATAGTTAATTTTAAAATCTAATTGAATGTTTATTTTTTATGAAAATTATTAGTGTGCCGAGAATTAATGCTTTGGGATTGAGGGGTCCTGAAGAAATGGGGGATGCGGTTTTGAAGGAATCGGGAAAGGAGTCCGAGATAATTGATATTGAAAATTCTGATATTGAAAATTCTGAAAAGGTGATTTATGACAAGGCTAAGAATTTTTTTGACGAAGATGAGAAAGTTTGTTTTGTTGGAGGAGATCATTCTATAACTTATCCAATTTTCAAAGCATTTAGCGAGGCAAATAAGAATCCATTTTTGATTGTGTTTGATGCACATGCGGATTGTATGCCTCCGATGAAAGAGCCGACGCATGAGGAATTTTTGAGGGCAATTATTGAGGAGAAATTAGTTAGTCCTGAGAATATTATTTTGGTTGGAGTTCGAAAGGTTGAGGATGCTGAGAGAAAGTTTTTAGAGAACAATGGGATAAAGGTGTTTAGTGAAATTTATGATTTGGAGGCGGTAGCAGATTATATAACTGAAAAAGCAAATGATATGAAGGTTTATGTCTCGGTTGATATTGATGTTCTTGATCCGGCGTTTGCTCCAGCAGTTAATTATCCTGAAGTGAATGGACTATCTTCAAGAGAACTAATTTATTTATTAAAAAGAATTTTTTGTATTAAAAGTTTGAAGGTTCTAGATATTGTCGAGGCTGTTCCTGAGAAAGATGAGAAGTATGATTATCGTACTATAAAGATATGCGCTAAAATTGTTGAAGAATTTATCGCGGCTTGTGCTTAGTTTTATATAATATATCTTCTTAATTATTTTATGTGTAATAAAAGAGGATGGAGTTCTTGCGAAAACCATTCACGTTTTTTTCGCGGTTCTCAAAAAAGAGGAATTTCTGCGATTGTTGCGACGGTGCTAATAATTTTAATTACGGTTGCGGCGATTGGGGTTCTTTGGTTGGCAGTTATTCCGATGATTCAGACGGCCGTGGATTTTTCTAATTTACAGGGTCGAGTTATGATTCTGAATAAAGGGTATACCGCTTATGATTCCGTTGAGGAGATTGCGATGGTTCAGGTGAAGCGAGATGTCGATGAGGGTGTTATGAATAGAATAAAAATTACT
>DAOWDJ010000004.1 GCA_030639065.1 archaeon | reverse complement strand
ATTTACAGGGTCGAGTTATGATTCTGAATAAAGGGTATACCGCTTATGATTCCGTTGAGGAGATTGCGATGGTTCAGGTGAAGCGAGATGTCGATGAGGGTGTTATGAATAGAATAAAAATTACTTTTGACGTCGAGGGAAATAGTCATTCGAGTTCGGTTGTTGCGCCTGAAAGTGGCGGGACCAAGGTTTATACTTTTGATGTGAGTGGAATTGGAGAACCTGATTCGGTTAGTGTTGCTCCGATTTTTGCTTCTGGAAATAGAGAGAAAGAAGGAGCTGTGACGTCGGAGGTTAATATTCCGTCGTCGACGCTTGGTGAAGTTGGTGCGGTTGTTTATGAGGTTGGGAAGGATTATACTTCTGACCAAACTGTTTATAGAAATGATGACAATGAAAGTGATATTTCAAGAAGTGGAGATGGAGGAGATGATGGGGTCAATAAATGGATTGATGTTAGATTTGTAGATAGTGATTGGGGTTATTTTCTTTGGATTTATGGAAGAGCAACTCATTGTAATGAGAGCGCTGGAGAGGATTATAGATTGAGAGTAAATTCTGAATCTTCTCAGACACTCAGCTTTAATTGGTGTGATATATTTGGATTAGATTCTGGAGCAACTCTTGTGACTTCTGATTGGGAATGGAAAAAATTCGAAATTCCGGGAAGTTGGTTGATTGAGGGAGAGAATCAGTTTAATTTTTGGGATGCTAGTGGGGCTTGTGGTTGGCGATGTGCGAATTGGAACATTGGATCAGATACGGATAATGATTTTGGAAAGAGTGCGTGGTCTTCTAATGATTATCCTCCTTGTCAGCCACTTAGAAGTACGAATCCGTTGAGACAAGATGGAAGTTGTTATGATGAGGAGTTGATGATTTATTTAACTACATAATATTTTGCGTTATGGGAATAGAAGTTGTTAATTAGGTTTTTATTGTCGGTAAATTAATCTTGAAGATATTCTTTTGATGATATAAATCCTTATAAACTAAAAGCGGTTTTGGGTTATATGGTTGTAAAAACAGATGCGGAGAAAATTAAATCCCCAAAGGATGACTCTGTTGACCCCGATGCCGTTGAAAATTCTGATGAAATTGTTGAAGAGAAAACTACAAAGAAATCTGTTAAAAAAAAGAAGGAAGAAAGTGGTCCCAAATTAATTGATTTGCCGGGAGTTGGTCCTGGTGCGGTTGCAAAATTAGAAGCTGCTGGAATTTATGATTTGATGGGGTTGGCGGTTTTGACACCTGCTCAACTGTCGGAGACTGCAGGGATGAGTGAGTCAGTTTCTAGAAAGGCTATTCAGGCGTCGAGGCAGATGATGGATTTAGGTTTTAGCGATGGGCTTGCGCATTAACTAAAGAGGAAAGATTTATTTAGTATTACTACAGGTTCTAAAAATTTAGATAACCTTCTGGGTGGAAAAGGGATTCAGACAAAGTCGATAACTGAGGCTTTCGGGGCTTTCGGGTCTGGGAAGACTCAGCTTGCTTTGTCTTTAGCTGTTGGTGTTCAGCTTCCGGTGGATCAAGGTGGGGCAAACGGTAAGGCTGTTTATATCGATACTGAAGGTACTTTTAGACCAGAAAGAGTTAGGCAATTTGCTGAGGGGATTGGAGCGAACCCAGATAAGGTTTTGAAAAATATTTTGGTGGCTAGAGCTTTTAATTCGGATCATCAGATGTTATTATTAGATAAGGTTACAGAAATGATTAAAGATGGTGAGCCGATTCGTTTAATGATTATTGATTCTTTGACGGCCCATTTTAGGGCGGAGTATGCAGGTCGAGGGCAGTTGGCAGATAGACAACAGAGATTGAATAGATATTTACATAACATGATGAAACTTGCGGAGCAGAATAATGTTGCTATCTATGTAACTAACCAGGTTATGTCAGATCCTGCGCAGATGTTTGGTGATCCTACAAAAGCTATTGGGGGGAATATAGTTGGACATGCTTGTACTTATCGAATGTATCTTCGACGAGGAAAGAAGGATTCTCGAGTTTGTAAATTAATTGATAGTCCTGATTTACCAGATGATGAGACTGTGTTTATGATTGAGACTGATGGCTTAAAAGATATCGACATTTAATTTTGATTTTATGCGATTTGTACTGCGTTGAAAGAACACTTGCGTACGTCTGTACGCGGCGCAACCTTTCGCCTTGTCTAAATCTACCTAAAATAAAAATTGTTGGGTTTTATTATATAAATTTTTAAATAGCTTTATTTCTTTTATGCAGGATGGAAAAAGAAAAAGAATATGCAGCTTATAGCTGGATGTTCAAAGGTGCGGCTTCTCCAAATGGTGTTGGTAAAATTGATTATTTTGAGGGTGATACTTGTTACCTTAAGTATCATGAAGATCAGAATTATCCTGCTGAACCATGGAATCGTGAAGATCTAAAAGAATTTAATTCTATTTTAGGTGCTGCAGGATATGTGATTCAACAGAGGAAAGACGAACGTCCTTTTAATGTCGTTCGTGAATTGTCTATAAATTTTTCTAGTGAGAAAAAGAAGTTAAAAGAATTTCTTAAGGCTTTTGATAGGAAAAAATAATTACGTCTTAACACCTAAATTATTATAAAGTAGTTTTATATCTATTTAAGATGGGAAATACTGGAATAGTAGATCCATGGGTAGTTGTTGATTATAGTTGTGGTCGTCCACCTCATATTTATAAGATTAGGGAAGATTTGGGAGATTCTTTTGATGTTGTTTGTAGCGAGATGGATGAGAATATTTTTGAAAGATTGGATGATTATCATAAGAGATTTCCTACAATAGTGGATGCGGTTAAAGATATTGTAAAGGGAAATGGTCACGGTGTGAATGAGTTTGTAGAAGATTACAGTGTTCTTTTTCCTAAGGAAAGAGGTAATTTGGCGGAACTTTTGTAGGATTAGTTTTATTAATCACTGATTCTATTTTTATTTATGGAATCAAATAAGAAATCTTCGGAGTTTAATTTTTATGAAGCGGCTTTGGTGAAAAGAACAGAGTTATTTGCAGATTGTACCAATATTGTTGTCGGGAAGGGTAATGTTGATGCAAAAATTTTATTTGTTGGAGAGGCACCTGGGAAAAACGAAGATTTGCAGGGGTTGGCGTTTGTCGGAGCTGCGGGAAAGAACTTGGATAAGTTATTGGCTAATGTTGAGCTAAGTCTGGAAGATGTTTATATTGCGAATATTTTAAAGTGCAGACCTCCACTAAACCGGGACCCGTTACCCGACGAAATCAGGGCACACACACCGTGGTTACTAAAACAAATTAAAGATATGAAACCGAAAGTCGTTTGTTCGCTGGGAAATTACGCGACGAAGTTTTTTTTGGCTCTTGGGAATGTTGATGAGATGAAGAGTCAGCCTGGCATTACACAGGTTCATGGGAAAGCAAGAGAGATAGAAATGGACGGAGTAAAATTTAAATTAATTCCATTATTTCATCCTGCCGCAATAATCTACAACAGAACAAAGCTAACACCGTTATGGGAAGCGGACATGGAGATTGTTAAGAGGGAGATTTCTCTTGGCTGATAAAAGAATTGATTTTGGATTTCCTTTTTTTATCTTCTTTTGAAGTAACATCATAGATGTTTCATAAAAACGACTTATCGTCGCTTAAGAGTAACATTGGAAATGTTTCACTCAATCAACTTCGTCGCTTGAAGGGAGCTGAGCGGGGAGGGGCGTCTCGTATTTGTATGAATTTATAGTGGGCAGATTTTGTTTCGTTGGAACATTTGTCGCAGGTTTTTCTGAGAGTGTAAGTTTTACAGGTTGGGCATTTTTTGAGTTCCATTCTATTTGTTTTCGCTTGCGTGGAATTCGCAGTTGTTTTTCTTGGCTCGTTCTTCGAGTTCTTCGAGGATTTCGGTCATTTCTTTTTTGCCTTGCTTGAAGTCTTTAACGGTTAGTTTTAATTTAAAATTTCCCGCAGAAATATATGTAATAGATATATCTTTATTATCTAGTAAAAATATTTTTTTAACTCGTGCCATGCCATCATTTTCTATACATTTTATTTTTATATTTTGTGTTAATTCCTGACTTTTTTCTCTTTTCTTTGCAACTTGTGTAATTGCATTTTGTTTATCTTCTGGGATATATTTGGAGATTAGCGATTCATCATCTTGTACAGATTTAATAAATTCACTCAAATTTTCGAAGTCTTTTAGAATTTTTTCTTTTATGGGTTCTTCTTCGTCTTTCAGTATTTGCTTGAATGCAACATCTATAGCTTGAGATTGCTTGAATGTTTGCATTACTTCTTTTTTCTCTTTTGAGTTAACTCTTCGAAGTGATAGGTGGATATGGTCTCCTTCGATTTTTAGAATTTTACAGACTATTTGTTTGTTGGGCACTACATATTGCCTCATTAGTTTTATTCGTCCCGGTGCTATTTCAGATGAAATTATCGTCCCTTCGCTGCCATCTGGCATAGTTACGAATGTAATTGTGTTCGTTACCTTTCCTACTTTGCATAATACTAAATCTCCTTCTTCCATTTTAAAAGTAATTAATTGACTTATTTAAATTAGTCTATATTTTATATTACAAAACTTCTTCAATTCTTGACCGAACTTTTGCTTTTCCGCCTGACGGTATTGCTAATATCGTGTTACATTCTAAGCATCTAACTTTTGTCGATGCCTTTCCAAAAATTGTTTGTAACGCTTTGCATTTTGGGCATTTTACCCTGATGAATTTTCCTTTCTTTTCCATAAAAGTAGATGCTAATTTTGGTTTTTAAATTTGTGGGTTGCATGAGTATTTATCTCATTATGGCTTATCTCCTTAACTTTTATATAGCACACTTTCTTAATTATTTTATGTTTAATAAGAGAGGATGGAGTTCTTGCGAAAACCATTCACGTTTTTTTCGCGGTTCTCAAAAAAGAGGGATTTCTGCGATTGTTGCGACGGTGCTGATAATTTTAATTACGGT
>DAOWDJ010000010.1 GCA_030639065.1 archaeon | reverse complement strand
TTGCCATCTGATGCAAAAGATTATGTGCATAGAATTGGTCGAACTGCACGAGCGGGAGCGGAAGGAATTGCAATAAATATTTTAGCAGATCGTGATTATGATAATTTTTCTAACATACAAAGACGTAATGAGGGACTAGTTATTACAAGAGAATTGACTCCTAGATTTAATAAGATTTATGTTAAGTTTGATTCTCCAAGACCGAGAGGTGGTTTTCGTGGACGAACACAAGGCGGAAATCCTAGAAGTGGTGCTTCAAGAGGGGGAAGTAGAAGATTTTCTAATCAAACACAACCTGGGAGAAATAAGAACGGATTTAGAGGTAGGAAGCCGAAGCGAAGTTTTCAAAGGTAGTGTTGGATTTTAATAGTATTTATAAGTGAAAAGATTTTTTATTTCTAATGGTGATATATTCTCATTCGAGGTTGAGTACTTTTGAACAGTGTCCGTATAAATTCAAGCTTAGATATATTGATAAAATTATTCCTGAAATAGAGAATACGATTGAATCCTATTTGGGAGGAATTGTTCATGAAACTTTAGAGTGGGTTTATATCGAAACGAAGAATGGGGGCGTGCCGACGATTGATAGTATGATTGTTTATTATTCTGAATTATGGGAAAAAGAATTTAAACCAGAGACTAGAATTGTGCGAAAGAATATGAGTGCGAAAGATTATTTTAATAAAGGGATAAAATTTCTTTTGGATTATTATATGCGACACTCTCCGTTTCGTGATGGGACGATTGAGGTCGAGAAAAAGATAATTATTGAGCTAGATGAAAATAGTAAGCTCCAGGGATTTATTGATAGGTTTGTTTATAACGATGAAAATGAAGAATATGAAATTCACGATTACAAGACTGCAAACAGTTTACCGTCGAGAGAAAAGATAGATTCAGATAGACAGCTTGCTTTGTATTCTATTGCGATTAAAGAAAAATATGGTTATGATAAGGAAGTTGTTTTGATTTGGCATTATTTAGCGCACGATACGAAAATAGTTTCTAGGAGAACGAATGAACAACTTGAAGAATTGAAGGTGAAGATTATTGAGTTGATTAGAAAGGTTGAGGCGACGATTAACTTTCCTCCTATGAAATCTGCTCTTTGTGGATGGTGTGAATATAAAAATATGTGTCCGAAATTTGGTGGGTGTGTAACTGAAAATCAGAAAACGTTATGTGAATAAAATTATTCTTTCTATAGATTATTTTATTTAGATAGGGCAAAGCTTAAATATCTGTTTTCATAGATATTATTAATATAATAATGAGGGGTAGTGTTCTTACGAATATTGCCCCTCCCTATATTCTTTCAAGATGAAGGTAATAATTTTTAACGATACACAGAATTTTAATTGTTCCTTGGGTCTCTTAAATGAAAGATTTGATTATAAGAATAAAAAATTTTGGAATTACAAAAAATATGTACCATTTTTAATAGAAAAAATACAATCCCTATATGGTTTTAATGTAGAAGGCATTGAGTTAAAAAAAGTTTATTTTTATGAAGGTAGGTATAGTAGAGGGATAATTAATAAGGCTAAGTGGTTCTGTAATAAAGAGATTGAGAAGCTAAATTATATGATAAGTAAAGAACAATATCTTTTAAATCTGGTTTCACAAGCTAAGGACTCTTCAAAGCTGTTAAGGGCAAGGGTCAATAAGCATGTAAAGATTATAAAAGAAGAGTTGGAGGGTAAAAAAGATAATATCTTAAAATATATCGCGAAGCAGGAGAAGCAATTTGAAGGTCAAAAGATTTTATTCGAAGAGCTAGAGCTTAATCCACTTATAGATGTAAAGCCAACTCCGCTAAAGCAAAGAGATGGTGAAATATTTCAAAAAGGTGTAGATGTTCTTTTGGCAACAGATCTTGTTCATTTGGCACATGAAGAGGAATATGACATAGCTATTATTTTAAGTGGAGATACTGATATGATCGAGGCGGTAAAATTGGTCAAATCAATGGGCAAAATACCAATTATTATTTCATATCATACACCTGGAGAACCTGAGAGGAGTCACATTTCAGATTTAATGAGTGTTGGAAAATTTATTAATATGAAAGATTTTACTGACGAAGAAATTGGAAAAATGTCTAACTTAAGAAGATCTCACAATCCTTAAATAATTCACCATCATTATTCTTTCTTTTCTTCTACTGTCTCTGCAGGGTTTTCGAAAAGGGAATCAAATGTTTTTGCACCTTCTTTTAGAACCTTAGTATTAATTTGAACTGTGTCTAAGGAGATTTCTTTTCCTCTAACTGTTTTTCTTAATCGAAGTCCGTTTGGTTTCTTGTTAGTTTTCTTTTCTCCTTTTGGTTTTTTGTGCATTCCTTTTCCGTAGTTTAATAGAACTTTGTGTAAATTTGGACCGTCGATGTTCATCATTCCTGTGAAGCCAGCTTTGTCAGATGTCCCTGTAATCTCAAGTTCGTAACCTGCTAAATCTTCAGAAAATTCTTTTCCGTCAATTTTTTCTCCGATTGAATAGCCAGCTAAATCTTCGTTTTCAGTTTCAACTTTGAATGTCTTTCCTTTGTGTGATACGTTTATTTTGAATACCATTTTATGTCCTGTTCCGTGGTTCCTCGTTCAACGCGTCGCGATGTCTCCCCACAGCAAAATTTGTAATATTAGATATAAATTTGGGTTTATAAAGTTAGGGATGGAATTAGATATTTGAGTGCAATAATGATTATAAGGGAATTTTTGTATTTTGGTTTATGAGAGTAACATTGGAAATATTTCACTCATTTGCTTCATGGAGGCACAAATGAAAGAAGAGTTGATGAAGTTTGTTTTGAAGAATAGATTATCGCCGTTTAGTTTTAGTAAAACTTCTATTGGAAATAATAATTCTATCTATAAGACGCGTGATGCTAAGACGATTCATACCAAGGTTTTGTCGAAGATTTCTTCTAAATTTGTTTTTAGTGAAACGAGTAATCTTTGGAATTGTTTTGGGTTTACGGACGATGTTTCGGAAATTAATCGACGGCAAGAGTTTTTTAGAGGATTAATGTTGAAGGATTCTGGGTTTTTGAAAGAAATTGAGAAACCTAGGTCTAAGTGGAATCCGAAATATGATGTGGTTGTGGTGACTGAGGATGAGTCGAGTTTTGTTAGCTTGAATAAATTAAATTGTGGCGTGCAATTATTGGTTTCGGAAAATGATGTGATGGAGTTAGAGAGATATGATATTGTGCAGGTTGTCGATTGTGACGATTTTCATATTTTGTTGGAGCGATTGCCACAAAGCGTTTTTGTTAATTCTATTGATGATGTTTACTTAGAACGATATCTTGAAGAACTATCAGGTTGGCGTGAGAATTTTGCTATTTTAAACAAGAGTGATGTGTCTAGTGAAATGAAAAGTTTGTTAGGTGAATTAGAACCCATGTTTAATTTATTAGAGAATAAAGAAGGGAAAATTATTACCGAAAGTGAAGTTGAGAAAATTTTGGAAGAAATTAACGAAACTGTCGGGGTGAAAATTAAAGAGATGACTATTTCTGGTGAAGGATTAATGAAAATGTTGAACGAAGGTAAAATGCCGACGGAGATTTTGGAAATTGTTCGTGGGGCAATTGAAAATTCGGGAATTTCGGAGCATATTTTTAATTTACAGATTCCGGTAACTATTGACTACAAGGAACTGGAGGAACAAATTAAACGACAGAGTGCTTTTGAATTTACAAATTTGGCTGAGAAAATAAAACAGAACGCGGAGCATCTAAAGAGGATACCTAAGGTTTTAGAGAGCTTATCTGCGTTGTTATTAGTCGAAGATTTTTGCAACGGGATTAGCAAGTGGTTTAAGGATGAAATGATTTATCCGATTTATTCTGAGAATTTGCATCTTGGCGATGCATCGAATATGTTTCTAAGTGATGCGCAACCTGTTAGTTTTCAGCTGGATAAGTTTAGTCGCTGTTCTATTTTAACTGGAGCTAACTCTGGAGGAAAGACTACTTTGTTAGAACATATATTGCAAAATATTAGTTTGTTTCAGTTGGGGTTGCCTGTTGATGGCGAGGTTCATTTGCCGATGTTTAGTGATGTTTATTATTTTGCGAAAAGTAAGGGTTCCACGTCTAAGGGAGCTTTTGAAACTTTGTTGACGCAGATGTCTAAGGTTAAGCCTGGGGATAAAACTTTGATTCTGGCTGACGAGATTGAGGCTGTGACGGAACCTGGCGTTGCTGGGAAAATGATTTCAGCTACTGCGGATTTTTTTATCAAGAAAAATTGTTTTATAATTTTAGCTACGCATTTGGGAGCAGAAATTCAAAAGAATTTACCTGAGGGAGCAAGGGTAGACGGAATTGAGGCAAAGGGACTTGATGAGAATTTTGATTTGATTGTTGATCATAATCCTGTTCTTGGAAGATTGGCACATTCGACGCCTGAATTAATTATTGAGAAAATGGCGAATATTTATTCTGAAGAATATTTTAAGCATTTGCATGAGAGAATGAAAAGTTAATTATAACATTTTATTGTAAAGCCAGGCGAAAATGTATGCTAATATGAATGTGTCTATAAAACCATAGAGAGCACCTAGTAGTGAGCCTAAGAATGAAACAGAGTAACCAAAATTTCCGTAAAAGTTTGAAATAATTAGGGTTAGTGTAGGTAGTGTCCCGATAATATTAAAAATAGCTAGGAGGGTCGTTATGAAAATAATAAATGAAATAATTATTGCTGCGGCGAGTGCGAATTTTAGAGGATTTAATCCAGGCACCTGATTTTTTTTCATAATATGTTAAGGAAAATGGAGTTTATAGATTTTGGGTTGATTTAAAAATAGTGGATGGCTATGTATTTTATGGTACAAGTACGATTAAAAATCGTTCATTTACCATTTATATAAATAAAATGGTAAGAGTAAGATATAGTTTCGGAAGTCGACATACTGGTAGGATTGAGAATATAAAGAAGCAGAGAGGGAAGTATCCGGATGTGATGAAGGACGTGGTTAGAATTTCGGATATTGTTTTGGAGATTTTGGACGCGCGGTATATTGAGGAGACGCGGAATTTGGAGCTTGAGAAAAATATTGTTGAGAATGGCAAGTTGTTGATTTATGTAATTAATAAGAGCGATTTGGTAGATAGGAAAAAAGTCGAGGCGAGTTTGCCGAAGTGGATGAAGCCTTATGTTTTTATTTCTGCTACTAGTGGGGTTGGGTATAATGAGTTGAAGGGGCGAGTTAAAATGGAGGCGAAGAGGATTGTGAGGGAGCGGGAAGCGGTTGAGGATAAAACTGAGAGCAAGTTGAACAAGGACGGGAGCAAGAAGAAGCAGGTAATTTTTGAGCTTGCGTCTAAGAAAAGAATTCATGTTGGGGTTGTTGGGTATCCGAATGTGGGGAAGAGTTCTGTGATTAATTTTATAACTAGGAAGAGCGCGGCGAAAACGGCGAAGCAGGCTGGGTTTACTAAGGGGATGCAGAAGATTAAGATGAGTGAGGGGATTTTGATTTTGGACACGCCGGGGGTTATTCCGTTGGATAAATATTCTACTGAGAGTAAAAGTTTTGCGCAGGATGTGAAAGTTGGGGGGCGGACTTATAGTGATGTTAAAGACCCTGAGGATGTCGTGTATTATTTGATGAGCGCGCCAGAGCCTAAGGATGCGGATAATGTTAGTGCAGAAGAAAAGAAGGCGATTGCGGAGGCGGAGAAGAATAGTAAGAAGATTTTGAAGTTTTATGGGTTTAGTGATTTGGACGTTGAAGAATTTATTGAAGAGCTTGGGAAGAAGAAAGGATTTTTAGGAAAAGGTGGGAAGGTTGATGTTGATAGGACGGCTCGGGTTATTTTGAGAGACTGGCAGGAAGGGGGAATAAAGTGAGGAAGAAAGAAGGAAATAATATTTGGAAGGATTGGAGAATTTGGTTGATAATTCTGCTTTTGATTTTGTTTTCTTTTAGTTTCTCCGATAATGATGATTATGGATATTGTCTTGATGATTGTCTTTATGAAAATGAATTTTGTTCAGATGGTTTTCAAGTGTATTCAGGAGAGAGCTGGTGGATGCTGAGAGAAGTTTATGATGAATGTCACTATGATTTGAGGAATTGTATTGAGGGATGTGAGAGATGATAGCGGAAAGGTTGATGTTGATAGAATGGCTCGGATTGTGCTTAGGGATTGGCAAGAAGGAAGTATTAAATAGTAATTGTTCTTGGAGTTTGTATGAATAAAAAGCAATGGTATGTTTTTGGAATTGGTTTTATAATTCTTAGTATCTTTTTACTTTGGTCGGCTGAGGCGATTAGTTGTATCCTTTCAGAAGGGGACACTTTTATTGCTTGTTATGTTAGAAGATATGCTTATGCTGTTCCTGCTGTAATCTTGATGGGGCTAGGAATTATTTTTAATATTTGTGCTGGATTGGAGAAGAAATCTTAGATAACGCAAAGGATATAAACAATTTGTTTCCTAAGGTTCTTATGGCAAATAAAAAACTTAGAGAAAGGGGGGACACTTTAGTTGATCAAGGATGTTTTCTTGGAGATACTTCCGGAAGGACAAAACAATTGGAAGAGAAATCTGTCTTTTCTATTTGCTCAAGGAGTGCAAAATTTAGCGTTAAGTTTTCAGCAGCCGAAAAACAAAAAGTTTTTAGGAAATTAAAGAAAAGACATAAGGATTATGGAGAAGAAAGGGTAAAAACAATTATGCATGCAGTTAATATTTATTTTGCAGTTAAAGGATTTGTTAAAACTGCATCCAAATTTTATATTTGCAGTGATGGATTTACCCCGAGACAATTAACACAAGAGGTGAAAGCATTATTAGACGTAGAATATAGTTCAAAGAAATTTAACTTTAAATCATTAAGAGAAAAATTTGGGAAACATAACATTGCGGATAAACTTGCCAGTAACGTTCGAAATGGAAAAGAAAGTTATAATTTATTATTAAAAGAGTCCCATTTCAAGAAACTTAAATTAATATAAAAAATGTGTAAGAAACGAGAGATGGGAGCAAAATGCTCAATATTGGTTACGGCTTTCACATCCTCGAAAGGCAGAAAGGTTCGCCATGCAATTTCTCTTTAGCTTACACGTATATATTAGAAGCATATACTTTATAGATCTTCCGGTTTTATTAGAATCCTCAGAGATAGATGATATAACAAAGTGTAATGGAAAACGTTATACGTTTTCCAGTTTATTTGAATTTATATATTTATCTATCTCTGAGCGATATTAAGCACATAAGATGAAAAATTAACCACAACAATCATTAAATAGATATTCTGCTTTATATAATATGGCAAATTATTATTTAGATATTGAGACGACTGGGCTTGATCCTGAGAAAAGTAAGATTATAACGATTCAGTTTCAGGAGTTGGATACGTATACCGGGGTGGCGAAGGGAGAGTTGGTTATTTTGAAGGTTTGGGAGAATTCTGAGCGGGATATTTTGGAGAAATTTATTAGGATGAGCGGGATTTGTGAG
>DAOWDJ010000009.1 GCA_030639065.1 archaeon | reverse complement strand
GGAAGTAATTCTTTCTGAGATTAAGATTGCCTTAATTTTTTTCATAAAACAAAGAGATGAACGGGGATTATAAAGTTTTTTAAACTTCTATTTCTGTTCAATTTTATAGCCCTGTAGTCTAGCTGGTCAAGGATGCGAGACTCTGACTCTCGTGACCCAGGTTCGAATCCTGGTGGGGCTATTAATTACAAGTAAAACTTTATAACCAACCTTCCCTATTATCTATTATGGCAAAAATTAAAGCAACACTAATATCGGAAAGAATCACTTCAAATTCTATAGAAGCCCAGAATCTCTTTGCAACAAACCGATTTGGAGAAAAAATCGGAGAAAAAATATTATACTCTTTACCCGAAGCATTATATCTAGTTCAAGATAAAAAAATGGAAATTGTAAGTAATCAGAATAAAATTCTAACTCAAAATGAAATCCTCAAAAAATTTGAACGAATTGATAAAAAATTCAAAACGAAATATTTTGTTTTCAAAGACCTAAGAAAAAAAGGATACATCGTAAAGACAGCATTAAAATTTGGAGCAGAATTTCGAGTCTACGAAAAAGGAAAGAAAATTAGCGAAAGTCATTCAAAATGGATTCTCTTCCCAGTTTCAGAAAACAAACAAATGACCTGGCAAGATTTCTCTGCAAAAAACAGAATAGCTCACTCTACAAAAAAGAATCTCTTAATCGCAATTGTAGACGAAGAGGGAGATGTTTCCTATTACGAAATCAAATGGATCAAAATTCAATAAAGTTTCTTTTACAATAATATTTATAATCTCCACTTAGCTCTTAAAAACATGATAGATATTCAACAGAAAAAAGATAAAATAATTTCATTTCTAGAAACAAATGGACCTTCTCTCCCAGTTCGAATTGCAAAAGCGATCGAGATGGAACCCGTATTCGCATCTGCAATTACATCAGAACTCATAAGTTCAAAGCAAGTTAAAACAAGTAATTTGAAAATTGGCGCATCTCCACTCTATTTTCTACCAGGACAAGAACAAAAACTTGAAGAACATACAGAAAATCTCAAATCAGCTGAAAAAGAAGCCTATTTAAAACTTAAAGAGAAAAAATTGATAAATGACGAAGATGAAAGCCCCATAACTAGGGTCGCCCTTAGAAATATCAAAGATTTTGCAACACCTTTTAACTCTCGGGAAAAAACAATGTGGAAATACACTTTCGCATCAGATGAAGAAATAGAAGAATTATTATCCTCTCCCAAAAAAGATACTGAAATAAAAAAACCAGAACCCGAAAATGAAATTCAAGAGAAAAAAGAAACTGAAAGCGAGGTTCCAAAAGCATGGATAATAAAACAAAAAGAAATCAAACAAGCCAAAGAAGAGTCTAAAAAAATAGAAAACATCTTCACGGCACAGAATAAGAATATACTTGACAACTCAATATCACTAGAAACTGAAAACAAAAAAATAATTCCAGAGTTTCTAATAGAAATAAAAACTTTTCTCAAACAAAAAAATATAGAGTTTATTGAAGAAGTTAGAACAGAGAAAAAAGAAATAATGGCGACAGTAAATATAAATTCGCAGTTAGGTAATATAAATTTTCTCTTAGTCGCAAAAAATAAAAAAGCTATTACGAAGGATGAAATAGAAGCCGCAATTCAAATAGCAACAAAAAATAAAATGCCATGTCTTCTAATAATTAGAAAAGAACCTTCAAAATCAATTCAAAAATTCATAAGTGAAAATAATTTAATTAAATTAGAGATTATGGAATAATTTATGACCATAATACTTTACTCGCAAAAACAAGCAAGGCGCGACCGTGGAGTAATGACTTTCTCCGCGAAAGACTTTTAAAGCCAAAACGACATCGATAAACATGGGAAGAATAAAATCTACATTAATCAAAAGAACATCAAGACAGCTAATCGACAATTCAGATGAATCCTTCGGTAAAACATTCAAAGAAAACAAAAAAGCACTTGGAAGCATATTGCCAAGCAAAAAAATACGAAACAAAATTGCAGGTTATATTGCACGAATCAAAAAGAACAGAAAAACAATCATCGACAACGAAGAACAATAAAATGACAACACAAACAGAAAAATCCAAAGAAAACTCTATTTTTATCGGAGGCAAACCCTTCATGAATTACGTAACTGGTGTAATCGTACAATTTAATAAAGACGCCGAAGAGGTAACTATAAAGGCACGAGGAAAATTTATTACAAAAGGTGTAGATGTAGCAGAAGTAGCACGAAGAAAATTTCTACAAGATAAAAACGTTTCCGTAAAAGATGTTTCAATTGGCAGTGAGGAATTCGAAAACAAAGAAGGTAAAATGATAAACGTCTCTACTTTAGAAATAATATTAAGAAAAAATTAATTATTTTTTCTTTTTCTTTTTTGTCTTCAATAAGATATCCAACTTCTCATCTATAGAATTAACTTTCTTCTCAATCTTTTTTACTCTTTTTGCCCGACGAAAATTAATAAAACCCATAGCAACAGCATACAAAATATAAAGAATCACCACAACACCAACAGCCTTTAAAATAATAATAAGTCCATCAATTCTCTCAATAATCTGCGGTGGCAACATCGAAATAAATTCTGTTAAATTAAATGCAATTTCCTCAACACCCATCCACAACCAAAGAAAATATATTATATAAAGCTGATGAATAATGGCTCTACCGAGTGCTGACCTCTAACGCAAAGAACGAAGTTCTGCGGATTGGAGCAATTAGAAATTCGTTTACAATTTCATGCGACTTTAACGCAAAGCAAGTATAACGCGACCGTTCTTTGGAAGCACAAAATGGCTCTACCGAGTGCTGACCTCTAACGCAAAGAACGAAGTTCTGCGGCTTAGTGAGGATTTCTAATCCGATACCCGATAGGGAGGTTAAACAGAAATGGCTCTACCGAGTGCTGACCTCGGGACCTCCGCCTCATGAGAGCGGCGCTCTACCGCTGAGCTATAGAGCCATGTTTATGGTTATTAATTTTAATTTAAAAGACTTACTATCCTCAATTTCTACTTCCATATTTCACATGACTCGCCATCATTTCTATCCCCTAGCTCTTCCATCATACTTATCAAACTAGAATCATCTAAATACTCTATATCAGTAAGTCTGTCACTCCAAGAAGTCAAATGAACCCCCATGCTTGTACTACACCCTCGAGCATTCATCAAATCAGCTTTCTCAGAAAACTCCTCAGCAAGTTTACTTGCCCTATACATTAATCTCTTAACGTTACAATCATAAACCGACTTATCCGAAAAAATTGCCGCATACATCAGATTTCCAACATAATATATATCCTCTCCGTCTTTTTCAACCCGTTCAGCATAAACTCCCATATCGCAATCCCCACCATTGTCACCAAAACAAACCACAATACTATCGAGCAAAGTACAATTATCAATATCAGTTTCAATTTCAATATTTGGGATATTCAATCCAATAATTTCATCTGAAATTTCCGGAGACGCACCAATAAAACAATAATTGTCAGGAATTAAAAATATCAAATCCGCAACCTTATACGGAAAAGAAAAAGGCTTAGAAAAAACATAAAAATCTTTTCCTGAAGTTTTTTCTGAAGAAAAAATATATTTATTATGAACCGAAGTTGCCGCTCCCGCTAAATTCCACTCCTCTCCAATTTCAGATCTCGTGGCCACAGAAATCTCATTCTTACCAAACTCCTCAGAAAAGCAAATATTATTTATTCTGGTATCCTGACGAAAAGAAATTCTACCGAAAGAAGCCTCACTAAATCCAGCCTGCAACGGATCTGTAATAATCGAAATACTTTTTCCAGCCTCTGTATCACTCTGAAGTCTAGCTGTATCTCCAGTTTTCATTGCTCCAAAAATAGCTAAAAATAGAATCGCCCCACCAGCAACTATTGCAAACAGCCAAACAAAATTAAACTGCCCATTTTTGTTTATCATTTTAGAATTCATTCAACCCAAACCAATTTATCATAGAATCCTTTATTTATTTCCAATACACCTTCAGCATCAACACAATATGGATTTTCATCCCTAGTAATTCTTGTAATATTAATATGTTCAATTAATTTCCACTCCATACCTTGTGCATATTCTGGCGGAACCAAAAATGTATTAGCATCATAAACATCATAATTCTTAATCATATCATATTCAGGACCAGAGCCAGTTCTTCTTGCGGTTAGATTTGCGAAACAAACTCTCTTGATGCCCGACGGCAAATCAATTGTAAAATTCACTTCACTAGACTGCCCTCTCCATGAATCATCAACCGCATCCTGCAACTCACGATAAAACATTCCAACTCCAGAGCTTTTTCCAATATCTAAAAATCCTCTAACCGCAATAAATGCAATTACAACAAAAACAATTATCAAAAATATCGCAAAAATTATACCAAACGGCATTCCCATTGTCTGCTGCCCCTTCTTCCCAATTCCTCTTTTCATGTTATATAAAAGTTCATCCATTTTATAAGTTTACTCCATCCATACCTAATTCATCCTCCACACGTTTTTAATCTAATTATCAAACTATCAGAATCGGAAACTATATTCCTCTGGGCCGACTTAACACTCCCTGTACAATTCCCCTCATCAAAAGTCAAGAGACCTCCGGGTGCATCTTTCACAAAAAAATCAAGCTGGTAATAACTTACACTCGCCTCGCTCTCCATCATAACTCCAAGGATATCATGCAGACTATCATTAAGATAGTCACACGCCGATATATCTAAATTACTACAACTATCCTCCTGATGACAGCTCTTAAACAAATCCTCAAAATTATCATAATCCGGTTCATAAATAATTGCACACTCTGTCGTATGTTTCATCACTGCATCCAGTATATTTGCAACCTCCAAGCTTCCCACATCTTCTGGAGAATTCCTCAACGAAATAACCAAAAATACCATCAATCCAACTACCACAAGCGCAACTATTAAGATAAATCCGACCATCTCTTGCTGCCCTTTTTTAATAAACATTTTATTCTTCAGGTATTTTAACCCCCACAACCAATTTACCAACCTCGCATCTATCATCATAAACATAACCACCTTCCTTTTCACTTTTACAAATTGAGATATAAGTCGAATAAGTTTTTACATTACTCTGCCCATTGTCATACAATTTATAATAATTACAATCAGCACCAGGACACTCTTTTATTTCGCTAAAAGATGGATAAATTTTATAGACCTCAACCGAAGCCACAGGCCAGAAGGAACTATAATCTTCACCAAAATCCCCAGACATAATTCTTAACTTGTCTTCATCAATCGTCATAGAATCACTCGAATCATAATTCAACTCTGACATATCCGCAATAACTCTTAATGAAGAAATTGCCTGTTCTTTCTGCAATTGCGCAAAGCCACCTTTTACATCCTTAAACTGAATTCCCAAAAAAAATAATCCGACCAAAATAAAAAAGAAAAACACAGCTACAAGCATGAAGGCCATCTGCTGAATCTTCATCTGCCCTTTCCTCTTCGACAAAGCAATTCTATATATCATCTTTTATTTATTATTTTAAATTTCAAATTAACATCTCCTTAATCCAATCCAAAAAATTATTCAACCAAGTTTTCTTCTTGAATGCTGTACTTCTATATTTATCAGAACATTCCTCACAACTTCCCCCACAATCAACACCCTCTTCGTCTCCAGTTTTAATTCCATCAAAACAATAGTCACAATAAAGACTTTCCTCTCCATCCTCAAGATAAATATTAAACGTCAAATCTCCTTCTTTTCCTCTATCTATTCGCGAAATTAATTCATTATTTAATCTATTATAAATCCCAACAAATTCGACACCACACTTAACAAATCGCCGAGTATAAATATCTACATCTACCGAACAGCTTCGTAATTCCATATTTGACTGCATACACTCATTCAAATCATGACAAGTACGAAATTTAGTGCCGTGAACTTCATTAACAGAACCCTGAATCAAGTCAATAAAATTATAATTAATGTCACAATCCGACCATTCGCTACATCTAACATCTGGTATGCAACTCCCCTTTTTATTACAATTTAATTTTTGAGGAATATTATAAGAAGTACCGCATTTATTTATATCTTTACAGGTAGGTACAGTAAAACCATTGGAACAGGTAGACCAAGTACATTCCCAATTCTCTTCGCAAGTTCCGTCACAATACTTAACTTCATCGGGCATATCAGTAGGTATATAACATTCTCTCAAGTCCTCACAAACTCTTTTTTGAATTCCATCTTCACAGTCCCCCCAAGCAGAACACTTCCATCTAGAGTCACATCTTGATTCCCAAATAGCCTCCTTCTCAACAAGATTTAAAGAAAATAAATCAGAATCTTGTTTTGGTGATTTCACAATGTCAATAAAATCATTAAGCTCTACTCCACTCAAAGGACTAATGCTAACATTAACACCTTCTTGCTGAATTCCTGCTGGACAATACTTTACAAACAAACTTCGAGGCTCCTCACAAATAGGAGCAGAAAAATCTTTAACAATATTTAGTTGTACATCAAGATTTTGAGGATTCTTCTCGGCAGGAATTTTATAAGCCCGTGCCCCATCAACATTGGGCACATCAGTTATTTCATATTCCTGTTGATTAAAATCAAAAAATGAAAATTCAAATGACTTCAATCTATAATTATCATAGCCTCTTTTTACAGTCAAAAATATATTTTTACTATAAGCATCATAACATGAATCATAAACAAAGCTCGCAACTTTATTTACTTCTATACATTCAACCGATTCACTAACTTCAGAATTAATTGAAAACCTCCATATCACAAAAACCAAAATAAAACTAATCATAATTAGGACAACTATGTTCAACGTCACCAACCATCTTTTTTTCATAATATTTTAAAATAAAAAGAGTTTATTTACTTACTGCTTTCTATGAGTGCAAACAATAAAATTCACTATTAAAATACAGGATTATAAACTTCTTTTTCGAGGCGCATCTTTTCTTGTCTAACAATTCTTTCAGCAATACCTTCTTCTCTCTGTCGTGCAACATCTGGATTACTAATAAATAGCCTCCTAGGATTATTCTCTACCAATTTTTTATCTTCTTTGTCAATAAGTTTTCTCTCTCTATTGAAAAATTTACTAATCTTAACAGGTGACGAAATATGCGCTCTTTGTTTAATTTCTTTCTTATCCTCTTGAGAAAATTTATCTTTTGTAAAAGTTGGTCTCTTCTCCTTCGCTATTGTATCCTTTTTTTCTAAATTAGAATATTTATCCTTATCAAAGAAATTACTAATACTCTCTGAAGATTTAATATCAGCAACCTGCTCTACTTGTTCCTTCGCTTTCTGGTCCATAATTCTTTTTTCCATTTTCAACCTCTTTCTTTCTGAAGATTCTTTTATTTTATTTTTAAAAAATATTCTACGACCCTTTACAGACGACTTAATATTAGCAATCCGTTTCGCTCTCGCATTTTTCTTAAGCTTCTTCTTTCTTTTGACCTCCTCATATTTCGAAAGAAATTTAAAGGGATTTTTTTCTGTCTTTACTTTTCTTCTTGCTAAAAATACTTTTCTCTTCTTCTTAAATAAAGTCCCAGCACCCTTTATAGAAGATTTCATCTTCGAAGTATTATAAGTCCCTTTCTTTATCTTTGAAACAGTATCTTTAGACACGCTCTTCTGGAGCCTCTCTTTTTCCGTATGAATCCTTTTCATAATTTTTTTCTGCTTATCTAATTCTTTCCGTTTTCTCTCAGTTACTTTTCTCCTAGTAAGAGCATCCTTCCTCGCAACTTTCCACAACACAGCTTTTCGTTTCTTAATTTCCGCTAATTCTCTATGTGCTCGCTTCTGAAATGATAGTGTTTGTTTACGTATTTTTTCTCTTTGAGCACGCTCAAGTCTCAACGCTATTTTTCTTCTAGCCATGTGAGTTTTTGCAAGAGTTTTATTCTGCTTAATAGCAACACTTTTCTTCCGAATAAATTCAGATTTCCTCTGTCTCAATAGCTCTCTAGCTTTCTTCTCTTTGTTTTCAACATGTTTTCTATTATAATCTACTACCCTTTCTTTCCTCTTACCAACTATCTTTTTAATCCACCCAGTATTATTATTCTTAATTTTAATTCTCCGATTACTAGTCTTATTAAAAATCTTCATAAATATCTTGTCTATCTTTTTCATATGCGGAGGAACCTCGGATAGCTTCTCCTCTCCTTGCTTATGCTTCGTTATATTAATCAACAAATTAGCAAGCACATTTAATCTTTCATTACTTAATTTTTTATCAGAATAATACGTAGCAAACATCGTCTTACAAAATATAATTTCGTTCTTACTCAACGAAGATAAAACTTCCTTTGGAACATCCTCTTTAGGATGTTCACTCTTATCTTTAATTGGACGCTTACTAAGTCCATTGATTAATGTAGAATAATTAGCACCCAAAGAAGTTCCATGCATCTCATTAAAATATTCCTTGGCAGTCTTATCAATAAAGTCTAACTTTTCTCTAGGCGTTTTGTCGGACTTCAGAAACTTTCGCATCTTATCAGTGGACGATTCATTAGCAACTTCTACAGTCGTTCTTTCTTTCTTACGTTTTAACCGAAGTTCAATCAAAGTTAAGACCACAGCAAGAGTAATTGCTATAACAACAAACACAAGTAAAAACTTTACTCGACTATCCACCATCAACGACACCAACGAATACCACCTCATAAAAAACACAACTCAACACTATATAAAAAGCTTCCGAGAATATAAACAAAAGCATTTAAAAACTATAATCATCAAACAAAATTATGGTAAACGGAATCGATCGACCTTTGGATTTGCTGAATTCAGCGAAGGGTAAAGAGATTTTAGTGCAGCTGAAAACTGGCAAACAATTTGTCGGAACTTTGCTCGCATTCGACATCCACATCAATGTGGTTCTCGACAACGCGAAAGAAGTTGAAAACGGAGAACAAAGAACAAGCTACGGCTTAACATTTCTTCGAGGAGATACGATAATTTTTATATCTCCATCCTCAGCGGCTAAAGCATAGAGCGTTTTGTCTAATTAATTTCGCTAGACAAGAATTCTCAAAATCTTTATTGTTAGTTGGAACTCTAATCTTTTAAAACACATTGTAGAAACCACGAAAGTTAAAATTACATACAAGCCTTTTTGTGAATATTAACTAAAATCTGAACAAACCCAAGAACTACCTTCCCACTTCAAAAATTGTCCAATTTGACAGTTAGTAGGAAAACCCACCTCATTAATATTATGTCCAAATACTTCTGGATTAGAAGTACCAAAAGCATAAACTCCAGCACAAAAAAGAGTAAAAATTATAACTCCAATTAAAATATATAACCATTTATTAGAAAAGTTAATTTTAATTTTTTTCATTTTATTTTTATAACCAGATTTCCCACTGAACTGATCCATAACCCTCCTGACAATTTACTAATCCGGGAGATCCAGATATCCATCCACTAGCTATTAAATAATGGCTACTTCTCCCACCAGGTACAATGCATTTATCATAAGAATATGTTCCAAATACGCAGGCACCACAACCATAGCCAGTGCATTTTTGCGTATTACATGTCCTAGTAGATACAGGTGGAATTCCACTACAATAAGTATCTTCTACAATATCTCCATCATCTCTCTCACACCCAATAACTCCTGTTTGAGTTCCTGTTGCACAAGGCATACTACAAGCACCCCAACTAACAATAATCCACTCATAAGTATATCCATCTATTGCATCTTCACAAACCCAAGAACTACCATTCCACATTAAAAATTGTTCAGCTACACATCCCTCTGGAGGAGCTATCTCAGAAAAAGTATGCCCCATTTCTTCAGGATTATTTCCGCCATACGCATTAACCACAAAGCCCGCAACAACGACAACAAATATAATAATTAAACTATAAAGCCATTTATTAGAAAAATTAATATTAATATTTACCATCTTCTCTTACAAGAATCAAGAAGAAACCATATTTAAATGTTGCTAAAATTACTTTTTATAATTCTTCAAAAGTTGCTCTATATTATTCTCCAATTTGTTTTTTGTAGAAATCAAAGAAATTTTTTGTTTCGTTAATCAAATCCTCATTTTTGGTCTATCTTCAGTCATAATAGAGAAAAAGAACTTTACCTTTATATAAAAGAATATGATTTTTAAGAAAAAAAGGGTTATTATTTAGAAGTAAAATTTTTATTAAATTATATGGATTTTGATTATTTAAGAGCTATCTTTTTAAGGTTCATTCCTTTATTAAAATGATTAAAACTAAGTGTTGTTATCTAATAAATCAACTAAAGAACAATAAATTATGAAATCCAAAAATCCAAAAATTTACTTTATCTTAATATTGTTTTTATTATCAATTTTTTTAATTATAAATTTAAAAAATATTAGTTTTACAGAAGGGAACACAATAAATAATAATTGTATTACTAAAACAGAACTGAAAGAAGTGAGAGGAGATTCACTATATCCCTTAATTAAATCTGGTCAACAAGTTGAACTTCTCTATGATTACTATAAATGTCACATAATAAAAAGAGAAGATGTTGTTGCCTATAATTATAGTGGAAATTCTAACTCAATTATAAAAATTATAAAAGCAATTCCAGAAGATAGATTAAAGTTGGAAAAAGTTAATAATAGTTTTCAAATTATTGTTAATGATATATCTTTAAGAAACTCAGAAGGAGAGTTGTATAAAATAGATGAATCTAAAATTAAGATGTTAGAATTATATTCTAAGAATTATCCAACCCTCCCAAAAGATACTTATCTTATTCTTGGTAACCAGATAAGTGGTACCTTAGACAGCACAAAATTCGGAATGATTCACAAGGATAATATTTTAGGAAAAATAGTCTACTAAAAATTAATCTTCACAGCAAAAAGCAGCAGTGCCTAAAATTCTTTGAGAACCATAAGTTCCACAACTAGCTCCTGGAGGAAGAGAGTATCCATATTCATAACGCAAACTATGACTATCAACATTATAATTTATATAATAACAAAATTTGTAAATTCCAGTTTTCACTGATGTAAATCCAGTAGCACAATTCCCACTATAATCCCAATAACAAGAAGTTGTTCCTGCAGTTCCTCCATCAAGAGCATCTACATATTCTTTTGTTACCACATCATCAGATGATACAGGAGCATCACTAACTTTTACCATACTACCTGAAGGAAAAACATAATCTCCACCACCCGCAAAAATTCCAGGATTTATTTCAGAAGGGGTATGCCCAAAACTTACAGGATCAGAAGTTCCATAAGCATTAACCAAGAAACCGGCAGCGATAACAACTCCGACAATAATTAAAGTATAAAGCCACTTATTAGAAAAATTAATATTAATATTTACCATCTTCTTTAAAATAAACAAAGAACTATCTTATTTAAATGTTGCTACAGAAATCTATAATTCAACACTTTCTAAATCTTCGGGGATTATAACATCAGGAAAAACCTCTTTCGCTTCTTTCAAAATAACTTTCGGAATCGCTTCATATCTCTGCGACAAATGCACCAACACCAATCCCTTAACCTTAGCTTTCTTCGCAATCTTCGCCGCATCTACAGAACTCAAATGCGCCCTCTCCCCTAACAGCTTCTCCCCCTCCTCCTTCGAAAAACTCGACTCACAAACCAGAACATCCGCTCCCTTAGAAATCTTAACCGCGTTTTCACAATAGCGAGTATCCATAACAAACGAAACCTTCCGCGCTGATTCTTTATATATCAATTTCTTCCCATCAACTTTTTTCCCATTAATCTCAACAACTTTCCCCTTAGTTAGCTCACCAATTAACGGAGAATTCGGCAATTTCAACTTCTCAAGTTTTTTCTTATCAAGTCGCATTTTTTCCTTAACAACAAAAGCATAAGCATTTGTAGGAGCATCATGATCAAGCGAAGCACTCTCTAAATAAAAATCCTCATTATCAAAAAATATTTTATCGCTCACTTCGTGAACTTCCAAATCTAATTTCTCTCCCTTCTTAATAAATAAATCAAAATAAACTCTCATTTTCTCCTTCGTTCCTCTCGGTCCATAAATTTCTAACTTTCTATTGTAGCCATTCAACATCAAAGTCTGAAAAAGCCCAGGTAAACCAAGAACATGATCTGCATGCCAATGACTAATTAGAATCTTTGTAATCTTACACGGATTTATTTTAGCTTTACGAAACTGCCTCTGTGTTCCCTCTCCGCAATCAACCAAAATATTCTCTGCCTTATACTGTAACAACATAGCAGGATGATTTCGTCGAACTGTAGGAATTGCACTTCCAGTCCCTAAAAAAGTTACCTTAATTTTTTCTACCATAAATTATACAGCAAAAACAAATTTATAAATCTATCAAAAGCAGATACTTCGGCCTGCAGGCATATCTTCTCACGAAGCTAAATTGCACGGGAATTCCCAAAACTAAAAAGCAGATACTGGGAATTGCACCCAGGATCAGCGGGTTGCAGCCGCTTGCCTTACTACTTGGCTATATCTGCACACGCTCCCGGCAGGATTTGAACCTGCGACTACTCCCTAAGAAGGGAAGCACGTTATCCATGCTGTGGGACTAGAGCATAAAGCTAAAACTAAAAAATCTTAT
>DAOWDJ010000017.1 GCA_030639065.1 archaeon | reverse complement strand
AGTAAGATTATAACGATTCAGTTTCAGGAGTTGGATACGTATACCGGGGTGGCGAAGGGAGAGTTGGTTATTTTGAAGGTTTGGGAGAATTCTGAGCGGGATATTTTGGAGAAATTTATTAGGATGAGCGGGATTTGTGAGTCGAGGTGGAATTTTATTGCGCATGGTTATAATTTAAAGTTTGAACATGATTTTTTGATGAAGAAGGCGAATTTTTATGGATTGCCGAGGATTGATATTCTTGGAGGGCCGAATGTTGATTTGCATTCGATTGGGATTATGATGAATAGTGGGCGGTTTAAGGGAAGCGGACTGGATGATATAACTGGGAAAATTGGTGATGGAATTGATATTTTAGAGATGTGGACGTTTGATGCTTATGATAAGATTGAAAAATATATCAGAAGAGAGGCAGAGGAATACATTAAATTCTATGTTTGGCTAAAGAAAAGAATGCCGAAATTGTTTATGGAGTTCAGGGAAACTGATTGAATTCACCTTCTTGCTATCCATCCACCTTTGTATGCTTCCCATGTTGCGCCTTCCATTGCTCCATCAACGGCACGAATTACATTATCGCGTTCTCGTCCACCGTTTTGATTTATGTCGTCATATAAAACTTCTAATTTAACTATCATCTTTCACCTCCTTAATAATTATTAGGAGTTTTTCTTTATATAGAAATGTGACTTTGGTTATATGTTTCGGATTGTAATTTGATTTATATAGCGTTTGACTAAAAAGTAGTGCTGGGTAATTCTGTAGTGGTAGTGGCGATTTGATTAGTTTTATAAGGTTTGAATCTCTATTTTCTAAGAGCTGATTTTATAGATATATTTATAAACATATTGACACATATCAATATGTATGGTTGACGAAACATTAAAAATAATAAAGGCGCTATCTGACGAGACGAGATTAAAAATAGTCAAATTTCTTTTGAATGGAGAAAAGTGTGTTTGTGAGATTTTTCCTCATGTTAAAAGAACTCAGTCAACAACGTCAATTCAGTTAGGGAAGTTAGAAAAATCAGGGATATTAAAATCAAGAAGAGAAGGGAAAAAAATATTTTATTTTATTAGTGATTTAAGGGTGTGTAATATTTTTGAATCTTTAGGAAGTAGGAAAAAAATTAAAAAATGTCGTTGTGAGGGATGTAGATGAAAATAGAAATTTTGGGGTCGGGGTGTCCGAAATGTAAGGAATTGGAAGAAAATGTCAAAGAAGCATTAGAAGAAACAGGGAAGAAAATAGAAATTGTTAAAGTAACTGAAATTGATAAAATTATAGAATATGGTGTTATGTCTACGCCCGCATTGGTGATTAATGGTAAAGTTAAAAGTTATGGGAAGATTATAAGCGTTGAAGAAATTAAGGAGATATTAAAATGAATAAGAAATATGTTTGTATTGGAATATTTATTTTAGCCATTTCAATTTTTATCATCCCGAAATATTTTGCAGGGAACGCTATTTCTGACGATTTTATTAATGCAAATGTAGATAAGTTGGAAATTTATCATTTTCATGCAACTAACCAATGTTTTTCTTGTATAACCGTCGGAGATTACGCCGAAGAAACTGTTAATACTTATTTTGCTGATGAATTAGAATCTGGCAAAATAATTTTTGGACATGTGAATGGTGATTTGGTTGAAAACAAGGATTTAGTAATTAAATATGGTGCAACTGGGTCGTCTCTTTGGTTTGGGTCTTATAGTGGGACTGAATTTAATGCAGAAGAAAATGTGAATGTTTGGTACAAAATAAATGATAAAGAAGACTACATGATTTATCTTAAAGAATTTATTGAACAAAAATTGGAAGGTAATTAAAATGAGTTTTATGGCTTTTATGGAGACAATGGGAACGAGTGGCTTTCCATTAATTGCGGCTTTTTTTATTGGGTTAATGACTGCGATAAGTCCTTGTCCGTTGGCAACAAATATAACTGCCATAGCTTATACTAGTAAAAATATAAATAACAGTAAGCATACATTGGCTGTAGGGTTTCTTTATACCCTAGGTAGAATGTTTACTTATATTGTTGTAGCATCTTTGATTGTTTGGTTTGGGTTACAGGCGCAGGTTATTTCATTGTTTCTGCAAAAGTATGGGGCCAAAATTTTGGGACCATTATTATTGATTATTGGAATTATTATGTTAGAAGTTTTTAAATTTCGTTTTTTTAAGTCTAGTGGCAAATTAAATAAGCTTAAAGAAAAATTGGCGAAGAAAGGATTTTTGGGAAGTTTTTTACTCGGTGTTATATTTGCTTTGGCATTTTGTCCGTTTAGTGCTGTGTTATTTTTTGGAATGCTTATTCCTTTGGCGTTAAAGGTAGGAGACGGCTTAATTATTCCAGCTGTCTTTGCATTTGCTACGGGGTTGCCTGTAATAATTTTCTCAATTATTTTAGCAAAAGGCGTCTCAAGATTGAGTAGAATTATGAATAAGGTACAAATTTTTGAATTATGGATGCGAAGAATAGTGGCGACGATTTTTGTTTTAGTCGGATTATATTATATTGGGAGGATGATATTTTAAAATGGAAAAAAGAGATTGGAATTTATTGACGTGGATTATTATTGTATTTGGATTATTATATTTTGTTCCGGCTAATTCAAATTGGTTTAGAACATCAATATTGTCGGCTTTTGATTTGCTTCATGAGTATGCAAGAGAACATGTTCTTACTTGCTTAGTTCCTGCTTTGTTTATTGCAGGAGCGATTGCAATTTTTATTAAAAGAGAAAAAGTAATAAAATACTTGGGTCACGAGACTAAAAAATATGTTTCTTATGGGGTAGCTTCTGTTTCAGGGGCGATTTTGGCAGTTTGTTCTTGTACGATTTTGCCTTTATTCGCTGGGATAAGAAAGAGGGGAGCGGGATTGGGTCCAGCAATTACTTTTTTATTCGCAGGTCCTGCGATTAATATTGCTGCAATTTTTTTAACTATTGGTGTTCTCGGGGTAAAGATTGGCTTAGCGAGGGTCGTATTCGCGATTTTAATTTCAATTTTGGTTGGTTTGACTATGGCTTTAATTTTTAGAGAGAAATCTGATAAAGCAAAATTGTCAATTAATCAGACAGAAGAATCGAAAATATCTAATAAAATATTAATGGTTTTCTTTGGTTTGATGATTGGGGTTTTGGTTGTTAATGGTTTACAGATTGGTAATCTAATTAAATATCTATTAATGGGATTTTTTACCTTGGGAGTTGTTGGTTTGGTTCTTTGGAAATTTAGAGATCATATTGCTCAAAAATGGTTGAATGAAACATGGAATTTTTCAAAGATGCTTCTACCATTATTATTTATTGGAGTTTTTGTTGCAGGATTTATTATGCCTCTTTTGCCGCAAACACTTATTGAAAGTTTGGTTGGACAAAATACAATTTTAGGAAATGTTATAGCTTCTGTCTTCGGTGCTTTCATGTATTTTTCAACTTTGACGGAAATTCCAATTTTGCAAGCATTGATTGCTAAAGGAATGCATTCGGGTCCGGTTTTGGCTTTGCTTTTAGCAGGACCGAGTTTGAGTTTACCTAACATGTTAGTTATTAGAAAAGTTTTAGGAAATAAGAAAACACTGGTTTATGTTGGATTGGTGGTATTATATTCTACAATTGCTGGATTGGTTTTTGGTTTTATTGTTTAGCTTTTTGGATATCTTTATAATCTCAAAAGCCATATAGATGTATGGGATTTTGGCCAATTGTTTTGAATGTTTTGCGGAACTCGGATGTTGTGTTATTGTTAGTTGATGCGCGGATGCCAGAGATTAGTCGGAATTCTGAGATTATTGATAAGGTCGAGAGAATGAAGGGCAAAAGGTTAATGATTATTTTTAATAAGTCAGATTTGGTTGGGCGGAAAGATATTGAGCTGTTGAAAAAAGAGTATCCGAATGCGTATTTTATTTCGGCCACGAAGAAGACTGGCGTTAAGAATTTGAAGGAAGTGTTGGATAATATGGCGGAAAATTGGTCGAGAAATAGTTTGCGAATTGGGTTGGTTGGTTATCCGAATATTGGAAAGTCGACGCTGGTTAATCTGTTTGCTCCTGGTGCGAAGGCGAAAGTGTCGTCGATGGCTGGGACTACAAAGAAGACACAATGGATTCGTGTTGGGAAATTAAGATTTATGGATTCTCCTGGGATTATTCCTTTTGGGGATAGGAAGGTTCAGGTTGGATTGACGGCCGCGAAAGATCCGCATAAAATTAAAAATCCTGAGAGGGTTGCGATTAGAATAATTGAGTTTTTGATGAAACGTAATGAAAAACTTTTGAAGAGAATGTATGGAGCTGTTGGTGATGATGCTTACGAATTGTTTGATGATATCGGGCGGAAGAAGGGGTATTTGATTAAGGGTGGTGAGATTGATGAACATAGGGTTGCGATTAAAGTGATTGATGATTGGCAGAAAGGGAAGATTAAGTTGGGGTGATATCTAAAACTTTATAAGTTAAAATTGTTAGGTTAAATTATCCCTTCATAGCTCATTGGTAGAGCAGGCGGTTGTAGCCCGCTGTGGCCCAGTTCGATTCTGGGTGAGGGGATTTTTCAATTAATTTTTTCAAAAAGAATGTCGGTAATTTCAAGATTCTTGGGGTGAAAGGATGAGTGTGTATGGTTCCAACTTTCGATATCTGTTCCCATTGCAACTTGTTCTAATTCTGTCTTCTTGTAGTCTACTAAATTTTCTAATTGTTTATATAACTCGCTATAATCTAAACCATTTAAAGTTCTCTTATATAAATAAATTACCTCAGAACCTTTTTCTCCATCTTCCAAGATATGTGCACGAAAGTTTACTTGTGCCCTGCTTGTCCATGCAGCACCTATCAAAAGTCTTTTATTTTCATAATCAGAAAGGAAACTTGCTTCTACATTTCCCTGTGTTTTATCTATAGTTGTTCGCCATTTCATCTCATTTTCTAAGAAATATTCTTAATAAGTTTATTCGTGATGTAATTGGGTAATTCGGAGTAGTTAGTTGGTATACCTATAGATTTTTAAACTAAATTCAATCAATTATTTTATCAGGCTCTCGGTTTCGGCCGAGAGTTCGATCCCTATTTTTAAGATTTAGATTCCCCACGTTGGATTTGTTCTTCTTTTGACTGTGGCGATTTCTTGTAAAATTGATTTTTCTTCGGAAGATAACAAATCTTTATGTTCCTTGAATTTTCTGAATTGAGTTTCGGATAGGTTTGTATATAGTGATTCGCCAACTTTTAATTGCCGTTCAAAATTTAATCCCGGAACTGAAATTGCAACTTCCTTACCTTTTGTGGCTTCTTGAACGTTGTTCTTCTCGTGTTGGATTTCTTTTATTTGCCCTATTTTTTCATCATCTTTATTTATGAATCGTTCTTTGTTTTTCAGTATACCGCCGTTTACTTCTACTCCAAATACAGCTGGACTTGAATTTCTGAAGACAAAATCAAGAACTGTTATTTTAGAAATTGTTGGAAGTTCATCTAATTTCTTTCTTTCTATATCTTTTACTTTCTGAGCTTTCCATTCCTCTAAATCTTCAATTATTTTATAGACGACTGGATTTGTTAGAACTTTTATGTTTTTTAATTCGTCAACTTTCGCCTCATCTGCTAAGTCTACATTAAATCCCAATATTATTTTGTCTTCTTCTGGGAGTGTGTTCGTTAAGTATACATCCTTTTTAGAGATAGGTCCAATTCCTGCTTTGATTACTGGGATTTGTTTCTGCCCCAAAAGAACCAAGAGAGCTTCAAGTGAACCTAGTGAATCTGCTTTCACCACAACTCCAAATTCATTCGTCTGAATCTCTTCAGATATTTCTTCTGCAAATTCTTTGCTGATTTTTTCAAGTGTATTTTCTTTTGTAATTACCTGAAAAGGCATACCTGGTAATATCTCTTCTTTAGATGTTATCTGTAATCTAATTCCCGTCGCTGCTTCTACCTCTGACTCTATTTTAAAGCCTTTGTTTAAGGGTTGGATTTCTTGTATGTTACGAATTTTTGTTATTATGGGATTTCCAAAAGATGCAATTGCAATTTCATCTTTGTTTGTTAATTTCCCATCGTATAGAATGCACTCAAGATAGTTTGTTGTCTTATCTTTTTTAATTTCTAAAGCGACACCTCTTCCTAGTTCTTTAATTTCTATTTTTCCTTTTAGGAACTTTTGAGAAAGCGCAGTTATCATTGCCAAAATTTCATTTATGCCTTCCCCTGTTCTGGCTGAGCATGGAACAATTGCCACAGCTTTTGTAAAGTCGTCAATCTTTGAATACATCTCTGCATTTACTCCATGAGAATGTAGCGCGCCGATTATTGTGTAAAATTTTTCGTCGAAGTTTTGTTTTACATTGATTGCTTGGTTTTCGATTGATTCGAGAGATAACAATGATTCAGAAGTTTTCCATCCGGAAATATTGTCAGTTTTGTTTAGTGCGATGATGAAAGGTGTTTTGTTTGCTTTTAGGATTTGTAAAACCTCTGCGGTTTGAGGTTTTATCCCGTCGTTGATATCAATTACTAAAATTGCAATGTCGGCTAGAGAACCTCCTCTTTTTCGTAAGTTGGTAAAAGCTGCGTGACCTGGGGTATCAATAAATAATAAGCCTGGAATTTCTAAAGGGATTTTAAATTTTTCTAAAACCGGGCCAGCTCTTTGTTGGATGTTCTTTTGAGGTAATGTTGTAAAAGAAATTTTTTGTGTTATTCCACCCGCTTCGCCTTCTTGGACGATTGTTCCTCTAATTTGATCTAAAATAGATGTTTTTCCGTGGTCTACGTGACCTGCTACTGTAACTATTGGTTGTCTTATTTTTGTCATAATTAATTGAACAATGGAGGATTTTTAAATCTATATTTATTTGTATAAATATGGATTATAAACTTGAGAATTTAGAAAAAGATTACGAATTAGAATTGGATAGAGTCGTGTCAGAGATTGGGAAGAGTAAGTCGAAAACTGTTTTGTTGCAGTTGCCTGACGGATTGAAGCCATGGGGTCCTATCTTAGTGGATTATTTAGAGCAAAAAACTGATGTTAAAATTTCTATCTGGCTTGGAGATTGTTTTGGGGCGTGCGATTTGCCTAATAGCGATGCTAATTTGGTTATACAATTCGGGCATGCGAAGTGGGAATAAATAATAAAATTGGGCACAACTGGAGAAATCATTTTGGCTTTATAATCATTTGGCTTTGTGGTAGTATTGTTTTTGTGATATAAATATTTATAATAGGCGAAGCAGTTTTTGAGGAATGACAAAATATATTTTTGTTTCAGGTGGTGTAATTTCAGGTGTAGGCAAGGGTGTCGCAACTGCTTCTATTGGGAGAATTTTAAAGGAATATGGTTTTTCTGTGACGGCTGTTAAAATTGATCCTTACATAAACTGTGACGCTGGTACAATGCGTCCGACTGAACATGGAGAGGTTTGGGTGACTGAAGATGGTGGAGAAATAGATCAAGACTTGGGAAATTATGAAAGGTTTCTAGAAATTCCGATTTTAAAATCAAACGCAATAACAACTGGGCAGATATATAAAGAATTGATAGAGAAAGAAAGACGGGGAGATTTTTTAGGAGAAACAGTATCTTTTATTCCTCATGTTCCAGATGAAGTTAAAAAGAGAATTGCAAAAGCTGGAGAGGGATATGATATTTGTTTAATTGAGATTGGAGGAGTAATAGGTGATTATGAAAATATTCCATTTTTATTTGCAGCAAAAAGTTTAGAGTTAGAAATGGGTTATGAAAATGTTTGTCATATTATGGTAACCTATCTTCCAGTTCCTGGACATATAGAAGAGATGAAAACTAAGCCTACTCAGTTAGCCATAAAGATGTTGAGAGAGAATGGAATCCAGCCAGATTTTATTTTATGTAGGGGAAAATTTCCACTTGACAATGTCCGAAAACAAAAAATAGAGAGATACTCAAATGTGCAACCAGGACATGTGATTTCTGCTCCGGATGTCGTGGGGGAAGAAACTGCGAATACGATTTATGTAGTGCCCCTGAATTTTGAGAAAGACAATCTCGGTGAAAAACTCATGAAAAGATTAGAGTTAGAAAAAATTAAAGAACCAAATTGGGAAGCATGGGGCGAAATGGTAAGAAGAACTACTAATCCCTCTAGCTCAATAGATATTGCAATTGTTGGGAAATATTTAGATATAGGAGATTTTCAGCTTACGGATTCTTATTTGTCAGTTTCTGCAGCATTAAGTCATGCAGGCGCAGCAAACGACGTCGGAGTTAACATCCATTGGATTGGAGCAAAGAAAATTGAAGAAAAAGAAATTGATTTATCTAAATATGATGGGATTCTAGTTCCTGGTGGCTTTGGAAATTCTGGAGTTGAAGGAAAAATTGGAGCAGTTCAATATGCCAGAGAAAATGATATTCCCTATCTTGGTTTATGTTATGGACTTCAGATGGCAGTAATTGAATTCGCCAGAAATGTTTGTGGACTGGATGCAAACACTTCGGAGGTAGATAAAGAAGTAGCTCATAAAATAATAGATATTCTGCCAGAACAAATTGGGATTGATAAAAAGGGTGGAACTATGAGACTTGGAGCATATGAAGCTTTTCTAAAAGAGGGTTCGGGAATAGCTAAAATTTATGGCAGTAATAAAGTTAGTGAAAGACATAGGCATAGGTATGAGGTTAATTCAGAATATCATGAGGCTTTAGAAGAGAACGGGCTAGTAATATCTGGTAAAAGTGAAGATGGCAGATTAGCAGAATTCATTGAAATCCCAGGTAAAAAGTTTTTCTTTGCCACTCAATCACATCCAGAATTTAAGAGTTGTCCAATGAAACCAGCGCCAATGTTTGATGCATTTGTTAGGGCTTGTATGTAACTAGTTTTATCTTAAGGTTTTTAAAGAGGTTTCACTATTGGTTTTTATGAGGAGTATCAATTATTTAGTTTTTGGATTGATGATTTTAATGTTGGCTGGAGGAGTGTACGCTCAGGTTAACGTAAATTATTTTTATGGACAAGGATGCCATTATTGTGCGGAGGTTATTTCTTCAGGAGTGTTGGAAGAGGTCGATAGTATTGATGGAATTAGTGTTGAGAAGTTTGAAATTTATCATGACGCTGAGAATCGGCAGATGTATCTCGATTATGCTAATGAGTTTGGAATTTCGCAGTATAACAGAGGTGTTCCTTTTGCGGTGATTGAATGTGAAGATTCTTCTACGTATGTTGTAGGGGCGTCTATTATTGACAGGCTTCCGGTGGTCATTGAAACCTGTGAAGCGAATGGGGACTATATAGTAGGTGTTTCTTCGGAAAATCCTGACGCTGAAAAAATCGTTCTTGGAAGTTTAATTATTGCCGCACTTATCGATTCTGTAAATCCTTGTGCGTTTGGTGTTTTAATTTTCTTGATGTTAAGTTTGTTAAAAATGGGTTCTGCTCGACGAGCTTTGAAGGCAGGTTTAGTTTATACTCTTGTAGTTTTTATCGTGTATTTTTTATCTGGACTCGGGATTTTCAAAGTGATACAATCTTTTACTTCGATAACTCATATTGTCTATCTTGCTTCTGGAATATTAGTTTTATCTTTTGGTGTGTGGCAGTTTAAGGATGTCTTTTTCCCAAAAGTTGGTCCGACGTTGCAGATTTCTCCTAAGGTTAAACCGTTGATTGAAAAAGTAATTAATAAAGGAACTATTCCTGCAATGATTTTGTTAGGTATTATTGTTTCGCTTTTTGAATTACCTTGTACTGGCGGAATTTATCTTGGAATTCTAACAATGATGTCGATTAATAAGACATTTGCCATCCCATATTTGCTGTTGTATAATTTAATTTTTGTTTTGCCCCTGATTGTTCTTACTTTTATGATATACAAAGGAATGTCTCCTGGGATTCTTCAGAAGTGGACTTCTCGTAAAAGAAATTGGATGAAATTAGGATCTGGGGCTGTTCTAATTGCATTAGGAATTTATATCTTAGTATTCTAGTGTAATTAATTTTAAGTAGCTAGATTTGTTATATTTAATATGGGATTGCGTAATTTGTTTAGCAGGGAGAAAGTTTTGTATTATCCTGGATGTTTGACTAAAGGAGTTCTGATTGAGCAATTTGAGAATTATAAGGAAATTTTTAATCGCCTTGGGATTGATTTTGTTTTGTTGTCAGACGAAGAAGTTTGTTGTGGTTTGCCAGTTTTGAATGCTGGGTATAAAAAAGATGCTCGAAAGTTAGCGAAGAAGAATTTTGATATTTTTAAGAAGAAAGGAATTACAAAAATAGTGACTAATTGTCCTTCATGTTATCATATGTTTGAAGATGTTTATTCAGACTTGGTCAGAGATTGGAATATTAAGGTTGAGCATGTCACGGTTACTATTTTGAATATGTTAAAGAAGAAGAAAATTAAATACAAGGGAGAAGAGAGAGAAGTTGTTAGTTATCATGACCCTTGTCATCTCGGACGATACAGTGGAATTTATGAAGAGCCCCGAGAGGTGATCAAGTTGTTGGGTGGGAAAATTGTTGAGATGAAAAAAAATAAAGAAAATGCAATTTGTTGTGGAGCAGGGGCTGGAATGAGGGCGAATTTTCCCCAGGTCGCAAAAGCAGCCGCCAAAAAGAGGGTTGCAAATATTGAGAATAAGGTTGGTAAGATTATTTCGCCTTGTGGTTTATGTTATTTTAATATTAAATCTGCTACAGATAAAAGTGTAGAGTTTTCTAGTTTTGTACTTGGAAAATTGAGGGGAATGAAATGAATAAAGAAACGTCGAAGATGTATCATGAATTCGTTTGTTCAGTGGAGGCTATGAAGAATGAATAAGGATATAAAGAAAATTTATGAAGTTGATGCGTCTCAATTAAAAGGGAGTGCGCTGGATGTGGTCTCTCCAACAAATACTGAAGAGGTTCGTAGGATTATCACCCAAACAAAAAATATTGTTATTCGTGGAGCTGGAACTGGTTTGGCTGGAGGGTGCGTTCCCCAGCATGGCTCGGATGTTGTTTTAGATATGTCTAAAATGGATAAAATTAGTGAGCTTGATAAGGAAAGAAGAACAATTGAGATTGAGGCTGGAGTAATTTTGGATGATTTGCAAGACTACTTGTCTGATTTTAATTTGGAGTTTCCTGTAAAACCATCAAGCCATGCGGTTGTTACGATTGGAGGAATGATTGCTACTGATGCCGTAGGAAATCGTGCGATTAAATATAGAAAGACTTCAGATTGGATTAAATGGATTGAAATCATTGATAGTTTTGGAAAAGTAGAAAAAAGGGGTATAACAGAACTTAGTGATTATTCTGGAATGGAAGGTATTAGTGGAGTTATTATGCGTGCTTGTTTGAAATTGTCTCCGCTGAAAAAACGAACAGCGACGCTACTTGAGGTTGATAATTTGGATGATGTTACATCTGTTGTCCGTAAATTGAAAAAGAACTCTGCTGTTTCGATGATCGAGTTTTTTGATAAAGAAATAAGCAAGGAGTTGGGATTTGACGAACACTACCATCTAATTGTTGAATATGAAGATGACTCGGGAGAATTAAAAGATAAAGAATATAAAAAACTACTAGCTTTGCGAGATAAAATTTATCCGTTCGTTGCTGACAAAGGGTATACCAGAATTGAGGATCCAAAAATTATGCTTGATAGATTTGTTAAACTAATGAGCTGGTTGGAGTCAAAAAATATCCCAACTTTTGGACATATTGGAGTCGGAATTTTGCACCCGTGCTTTAATCATGAACAGGAAAAATATATTTCAGAAATGATGAAGCTTGTTAAGAGGCTTAGTGGCCAAATTTCTGGCGAGCATGGAGTTGGAATTTTAAAGAAAGAATTTGTTGAAATGAATGACAAGAAAATACTGATTAATGTGAAAAAGCGGACGGATCCTTTGAATAAATTTAATGTTGGGAAGGTTATATAATGGAAAAACACAAAATAAGTGAGGCTGATAGAATAGAAGCGAGTAATTTAATGGAGGAGGCAAGTGATATTCTCGATTCTTGTATCAAGTGCGGAATGTGCAAATCGCTTTGTCCGGTATTTAAAACATTGAAGGAAGAAAGAGTCTCAGCTAGAGGAAAAGCTATTATTCTTTCGGACAAAATAATGAATAAAGTTGTATTTGAATGTACTTTATGTAAGGGTTGTGAGCAAAAGTGTCCGCTTGGTATAAAAGTTTGTGATGCTATCAGAAAAGCTCGTGAGGCGATGGTTTTGAAAGGAAAAGGGCTGAAGTCTAACGAGGAGATGATTGATAATATTAGAAAAACCGGAAATCCGTTTGGAAAGAATATTGGGAATGATCCCGAGAAATTGTATTGTTGCTAAGCGCAGGGATACCCTCACATATTTATATTTTAATTTGATTGGGGCAGGCTCATTTCCCCTTCGCCGTGTACCCCTTTATTTAGCGATAATCAAAATCAATTTCATCTTATCGTATTTAGTGCAAAATTAAATTTTTTACGATGCTGTCCTTCCCTGTGGGTGGACAACCTGCACCTAAAATTTAATTTTGCAGACTTGGGGAACTAAAGAGAAGTTGTATTATCGAGAAAGAAATAAAATTACTTATGTGCAAACCAGAACTCTAATTCTTTTTTGTTTCTGCTATGTAATCTAACAAAACCAAATCTTTCGAATTGGACTGTTGTCCCGATTTTTAGTTTTGATAATTCAGATTCTCCGAGTCCCTCTGCTATAGCTCCATCTGGCATTATAACTCTAACACGAATATTATTAGTTGCGGGAAGCCATTGAATGAATTTCGTTTTTAGCTCATTATTTGGCTCTTCTGATATGAATGAAAATGTTCGTGGCTTTATTCTTTCAACATTATTAGACTTAAAATTCAAAAGATACATTAGTCGATAGTTTTCGTTTTGCATTAAATCGAAATCGGTTTTTGAAATTAAAAATTCTTGAGTTGTTTTATAGCTTCGACTTCCCAGCTTTCTGTTTGGGTGTAGAGGAATTTTTGCTGTTAGACTTGGGGCTCCCCCAATTGTAATTTTCCTAGGCTGTTCTACGAAAAAATATCGTGGAACATTTTCTAGCAATTTTTTATTTAAAATATATAATGATTCAACTGGAACAGTTATACTTGTTGTTTTCATTCCTAAACTTACGATAAATTGCCTGATTGCTTCTGGATGAATTCCTCGATCTTTTAGTGATTGTAAAGACCATGTTCTTGGATCATTCCATCCTATATAAATTCCGGATTTAACTTCCATAGCACCTTTGGATTTTGAAATCTTAACTCCCTCAACTGAAAATTGTCCGTTGTAAATACTTTCGGGATTTTTCCAGTTGAAAATTTCACGGATAAAATTTTGAATCCGTGTAGACATATAATGATCCGTGCCTCTTAATACATGGGTGACACCGAATATATAATCATCAATAGCCCAAGAAAATTCCATTGATGGGTATACCCTAAATTTCTTTTTCGTTTTTGGATGTGATCTGTCAGAAATTTTGAACATAACTCTATCTCGAAATGCTGGATCGGAATCCTGCATGTTTGTTTTTAATCTAACGGTCATTGAACCCATTTTTGCTCTGAACATTTTTCTCCATCTTCTCATTTGTTCATCTGGATGAAGTTGTCGACATAAACATTCTACACCTTTGACTTTAAGTTCATGCATTGTTTCTTGACTGCAATTACAAACATAAAGGTAACCTTTTTTTAACATTTCTTCTGCATAGTCATAGTATTTTGCGGTTCTACCTGATTTGTATATAATATTTTTTTCGTAATTTATATCTAACCATTTGATTCCGTCTTCGATTAACTTATATGATTCTGGCTCAATTTGTTTTGCTTCTGAACCGATTGTATCGTCCATTACAATTAGCAATTTTCCTTTGTACATTTTTACATATTCGTCATTTAGAATTGCTGTTCTGGCATTTCCAATATGTAAAGGTCCTGAAGGAAAGGGTGCCATTCGCATTACAACTTTTCCTTTTTCTGCATTGGGTAGCTCTTTTAGTCCTTTTCTAATTTCACGTTTTGAAGTTTTAAAATCTGATTTTGAGAATTGCTCTTCTTGTTTTTCTGCAGAAAGGGCATTTACTTCTTTGAGAACTCTCTGGATTGTGGGCATAATATCTTTTATTTTTGATTTTTCAAGTCCTTCTGCAAACAATCCTGATAAAACCGCTCCTTGATTTGCCTTGCCTTTATGTTTGATTGCGTTTTCGAGAGCATAGGCTTTTATCACTTCTTTATCTATTTCTGACATATTATGTAGAAGAAAGCTCAGGTTTTAAATGTTACCAACCCATGACGCCAACATTTGAATTTGCCGGTTGACTGATGTTGAGTTTTCGTTCTAATAGCTCTATTCTATTTTCTAATTTGTAAATTTTATTATCCAGATTTGTTATCTTTTCATCTACTTCTCTTTTGTCATAACCATCTGTTTGTGTTGAGAAAGATTCTTTTTGGGGATTCGACGGAGAATCCGTAAATCCGAAAAATTCTGTGTTTGAAGTTGGTTGGGGCGACGATTTAGTGGCTGTATCAAGACTTACAAATCCCTCTTTGTCTGTTGGTATTACAATATCATTTTTTGGAATTCTTACCACTCCCCTTTTTTGTAATTCTCGTATATCAATCATTCTTTTTTCTTTCTTAAATAACATAATTAAATCAATTGGTTAGTTTATTTAAAGGTTGTGCGTTAATATTAAATAGTCTTTAAGGCAAATGTTAACATGGCTGAAAATGAGAGTGAGGTTGTACTTGAATCAAATAAGGATGTGAAGTGGGCAATTAAGGAGGTTATGACAAAATCTCATGCTGCTAGAGAGTTGGCGGCTATGGGGATGTATGAATATGAAATAGATTCGGATAAAATGGGTGACTTCAAACCAGTCTCATCTTATAAATTAACTTTCGATTCACAGCAAAATCAGTTAGAGCCGACATATTATTGGCTGTTAGATTTTTTGGGTGAGAAGGGTTGGGATTTGAAAAAAATAGTTGATAATTTTATGGCATCTCCTGGCTCTGGACAATTTTCTGAAATGAATATGAAGGCAACGAAATTACAGGAAGAGGGTATGAAAATTTTAGGTGGAATGAATCAGGTTATTAAGTCGGTCTTGAATTTGATTTATGATTTAAAGGAGTTTGAATTAAGATTAGCTCACTATGACGACGCAAACTCTAGTGATCCCAAGAAAAAAGAGGAAGGGTTATTATCATTGAAGCAAATTTGGTTGGACAATGTTGATTTGAAAAGAGGAAGGGGCTCAATTCATCAGATGGCTGCAGAGCTCGGTTTCACTACGATTAGAGAAGTTTTTATGATGGCGAATTCGCAAGATGATTTGAAAAAGATGAATGCTGACGAAGAGGGTGGACTAATTAATGATCAGGTTATGAGGATTCTAATTCCGAGGTTGAGTGAATTTTTGAAGTGGAGTGATTATTCTGAAAAAGAATTGAGAAAAAGATTTAGTATTGAAAAAAATTATTTGAAGTCGCAGGTCGAGACGATTAAATTGTATTCCGCCTGGATGAAACCTTATCTAATCTCTGCGGAAAAGCTAAGGCAAAAAGGATTTGAAAAAAATGCTGCTCTAGTAAACGCATTTTCTACTTCGATGTTTGAGTTGCAACTGTTTGGCAAACAGGGGGTAAAGGTAGAGGATGTCTATAGTGGAAATTATAAAACTAAAAGAGATTATCATCGAGTTTTGGTTTTGGGTTTAGAATTTCGTGGACATATTTCGCAGAGAGTTACCCAAAAAGGAGATTATGGTTTTGGAATGGGTGGAAAGGTGGATATGACTTTTGATTGTTATTCTCTGAATGATGAAGAATTAGATGCTGTTTGGAAGTTGTCAGAAAAAACCGATATAGAAAATAGCTTAGAATTTTCTGGGGATGTTGCTGGAGATGCATTGAAGGAATTGAAAGAAGATTTAGATTATTTTTTAATGAGTAAGGAGGGGAAAGAGAAGGAAATAGAAAAAGGCGAGGAGAAAAAGAGAATAGAGAAAAAAGATAGTGATATTAATCCATTTACTGCATTATTAGGGCTTAGTAATAAAAAGAAAAAGAAAGTTGTCTCTAAAAATGTAAAAGTAACTCTAGCTCCCGAAGATATAAAGAAGGATAATTTTGTCGAGAAGATGTTGAGAGCAGAAGCTGCTACGAGTGCAGCTAAATGGGCGTATTTGACTTATGATGTTTACAAAAAAGCTCATCGAATGGCTTCTGCACCTGGCGATGGATTTGATACCCATGATGCTGATGCTATCGAGGAACTTGCGGAAGGTGGTAGTGTTGGATTCAAAGGCGCATTCAAGAAAAAGGGTAGCAATTAGAAAGATAAATAAAGTTTATTTCTATTAATTTATATGGTTGATGAAGAAATTGAAAGCGACGAGGACGTAGAAGAAGAAATTGAAACCTTTGATGAGGAAGTTGCTGACGAAGAGGTTAGTGATTTTTCTATCAGTGATACAATTTTGTCGGTAGCACCAACGGTACAAGATAAGCAAAGTTCTAATTTGGAGAGCTTGGCTGGTGAAAAAGATTATGAGGAATCTAAGTGGGATAATTCTGAAGAGGTTGATGAAGATGAGAAACGAGATTTTTATGATAGCTCTGAAAAAGATTCTTATAACGAAAGTCAGGAAGGAGATGAGACTAATCAAAATGAAAGAAAATCTAGTGATTTATATAATGAAAAACATGAGGGACTTTACTCAGCGGGAAAAGAGAGAGATGGTGTTTATGATTCTGGAGCAAAACATACCAAAAGCTATGGAGAACTTACGGATAATCGACGATCGGGTAGATCAATGTTAGAAATTGCGGGGTTCGAGGATAAAGAAAAACAGAAAAATCGAGACACACATGGACTCATTAAATATGAAGCGAAAATGGATTAGGATATGTTTAAATAATAAGATTGATTTAATCCTTAAGGTGATAATATGACGAGTTACGAATCTTTTTACGACGGAGGCGTTAGTTCTCTTAGTCCTAGTTATGGAAATTATACTGGTTATCGAATGAGTGCGTCGCAGCTGGGATTTCCTGGCTCTCCACAAACGGCTAATCAGTTGGGTGAAACAATTACCGCATTAAAGCAGGGTACAAAAGCCTTTGAGGTTTCGTTACTTATGCCTGATACGGCTGAAACAATTCCAACCCAGCACTTTAAGGAAATGAGAGCGCTTATGAAACTTACTGGGGTTAAACCGTCGGTGCATGGTCCTCTGATTGATGCTGCTGGTTTCAATGACAAGGGGTGGGGAGGTGATGAAGGCCAGGCAGATAATGAACGGAGAATGTTTGATTCTATCGAGAAGGCACACATATTAGATCCCAAAGGTAATATCCCAATTGTTTTTCATTCTTCTAATGGGGCACCTGGTGCCGAATGGAGACCAGGCGATGAATCACTTAAAGAGGATAAATTTATTATGGAAAAAGGGAATGCAATTAATAAGGAAACTGGGCAGATGATTGCGATTAAGCGAGAATACAAATTTAGACCTACTCTTGATCCAACAAAAAGTTATAAGCAAGGAGATAAAGGTATTGAAGAGGTTGAAGGTGGTACTTTGGGATTATTATTTGATGCTGAGGAAAGTGTTGGTGCCGCGAACTTAGGTGAATGGGAAAATAAATTGACCGAGGTTGCGCAGATGAATAAGCACGCAAAGGAGATTATTGGGGCTGCTCCTTTAAATTTGGCGGAATATAAAAATGCGATGATTAATGATGCAACCAATGAGATTGTTGATGCTAGAACCAACCAAGTGCTCCCTGGGCTTAATTCTGAGAGTGGGCAGAGATCCTCTTATGATCAGATAAGGAACGCTGGTCTTTTTCTTGAGAATGCAGAACTATCTTTTAAGGGGGCGTTTCATCAGGCATATAAATATGGAAGTGATGAACAAAAGGAAAAATTAAAAGAGTTAGCAGGAGATTATTCTGAAAAAATGAAAGGTGTCTCAGAAATAGCTGGGGTTGGAAAAGGGGGAGAGCCATGGATTAATATATGGAGCCCTATTGAAAGACAAAAGCTTCTTGATGAATCACTTAACAAATTAGGTAAAATTACAAATCCCCGTTATGGTGGGGATACGCCTCAGGTTTTTCAGGAAGTTGAAGGGTTCGCCATGGATAAAGCTTCCGAAACTTTTGGAAATTTGGCAATGAAATCTTATGATAAATTTAAAGATAATGCTCCGGTGATTGCAATTGAAAATATGTTTCAGGGATTTGCTTTTTCTCGGGCACAAGATATGAAAAAACTTGTGGAGAAATCTAGAGAAAATTTCGTTGAACAATTAGTTTCAGAAAAGGGGATAGATGAAGATGACGCAAAGAAAATTGCAGAAAAACATTTGGGTGTGACCTGGGATGTTGGGCATTTGAATGTTATGAAGAAAAAAGGTTTCACGGATAAGGATGTTATTGAGGAAACTAAAATTATCTCTAAGGATAAATCCATGGTTAAGCATATTCATTTGACGGATAACTTTGGCTATGCAGATACGCATTTGGCACCTGGAATGGGGAATACTCCTATTAAAGGAATTTTGGAGGAGTTGGAGAAAACTGGGAGGTTTGATGAAATGAGAAAAATTACCGAAGCTGGAGCTTTCGTTCAGCACTTTAAAACTTCGCCGCATGCAATGACAATGGCTGCATTTGGTTCTCCTATATATGGAATGAAATCATCTCCTTATTGGAATCAGGTTATGGATATGCAAGGTTCGTATTTTGGTGGCTATGGTACAATTAATCCTTCGCAACACCATTCAATCTATGGAGCTGGATTTACGACAATGCCAGTTGATTTAGGCGGAGATATGCAAGGTGGTCAGTCTCGATTTGGTGGAACACCGATGGCGTAAATAGGGCTGAAAATAGGATAACCTTTATAAAATATAATTGCTAAGTATTAGTAGTAAAAGTAAGTTGAGAACTTTCATGTTTTCATTTTTTAAATAAAAAAAGATGGTGAAGAAAAAAGCAAAGGCAGAAAAGAGTAAAGTAAAGGTCGAGAAGAGTAAAGTAAAAACTGAAAAGGTAAAAAGTAAGGTTGAGGATACAAAACAAAAACCTCCGACATTGGCAATCGCTGGTGAGCGTGAAATTGCTGTTGATTTTGCTACAAAGGTATCTAATAAATTTGATCAGATGATTAAATCAATTGTATTGTTTGGTTCGTCAGCTAAGCAGGTTTCTACTGCAGATTCCGATATTGATATTATTATTATTATTGATGATGTTTCGGTTCGATGGGACGATGAGCTGATTGCTTGGTATCGTGAAGAGCTTGGAAAGATTATTTCTACAAATCCTTATGCGAAGACGTTGCATGTTAATACGGTTAAGTTGTCTACATGGTGGGAAGACATGATGAGGGGCGACCCGGTTGTTTTGAATGTTTTGAGATATGGTGATGCGTTGATTGACTTTGGGGGATTTTTTAATCCGTTACGAATTTTATTGAAAGAGGGCAAGATTAGGACTACACCTGAATCAATTTATACTTTATTGCAGAGGGCGCCTAGGCATATGACGAGAGCGAGGCAGTCAATGCTTGCGGTTGTTGATGGGCTTTATTGGACTATGGTTGATGCTTCGCATGCGGCTTTAATTGCTGCAAATGTTATGCCGTCTTCGCCCGAGGCTATTCCTAATGTTTTAACTGAACATTTTGTTAAGACGAAAAAGTTGGATAAAAAATATATAAAATATTATTCTGAAATTCATGTAGTTGCTAAAGATATTGTTCATGGAAAGGTTACATCTATCAAAGGGGAAAATTTGGATGATTGGTTTGCAAAAACAGATGCGTTTTTAGGAGAGATGGCGAAGTTGGTTGATTCATTAATTGAAGGAAAATAATTTTTTTTAATTTAAATTTCTAGTGATTTATACTTTGTTGGGCGAATACTCGCGTACTTAGTACGCCACGCATCCGTCCGCCTCGTCTACAGTAACATCAAAGACGTTTCAATATCTATTCTTCGGGAATCTGAAGAATAGCTAAACCTACTAGAAATTTAAATTTTTTTAATTCCAAAAAAGTTTTCTGCGTTTTGATAAAATACTTGCTTTTGCTCTCCTACTGACAATGATTCTACTTCTTTTGTTAGGTCTTCTCCTTCTTTATTGAAAGGATAATCTGTGCTAAAAGTTACATGCTCTGGTCCCAAGTTCTCAAAAATAGATGCTATATAATTATCCGTTTTTGTAACCATTCTTGAACTATCTCCATCTATCATAGGGCCCAATCCAACTACAAATTGGCCATGGTTATCTTTTATTATTTTATAAACGTTCTTGTCATTTCTTGCTCCATGCTGTAAAGAAGCCCTGATCTCATGTTTTAAACAGAAATCTGTCCAATCTTTTGGATTATTTATTCCTTGTAAATATTGCATTGCATCTCTTGGAGTTAAAAGTTCGCTTGGGAATTCTTGGTTGTTGTAATCTGTGTGAATAATTAAAGGGATACCAGTTGAGGCTATGTATTTAGCTAGGTCTGGATTGAAATCATTTGGACCTGATGCTGTTGAAATTCCGTGGACCTTAAATCCTAAAATACTTTCTTTCCCTTCAGAAAGTATTTTTTCTAGGTCTGCAATACTTGTTCTTTTTGGGTGAATTATTGGTGCATAGAATAAAGATAGTTCTAGATGTTCTCCCGACATCTTTTTTGATTCTTTTAATAAAATTTCGTTTACATCTGCATAACAACTTTTCATTACTGGCATTCTTGTTTCTATTCCATCAATGGTTTTATATGTGGATTCTTCTATTCTGCCGTTTCTAATATCCCATTTAAGTGGAGTAATTTCTTCTCCATCTTTTTGATATTTTGGACAGGCACCAGTAAATAGACCGATTGCCTTTACGTTTGGGTTTTGTAAGCCGCTAGTGTAGGCTGTATATCCTTCTATGCCTAAGGGTTTTGTTATTTTAATAGCTCCATCACTAGTTACGAAGTGTGTTAGTGTGTCAAATATTGGTATATTTTCCATACTATAATTAGTGTTGTGAAATATATAAACCTTTTGTTGTGTTACTACTAAGGAAGGGGCAATTATTTCACTATAGCCCAAATTGCGTCATCAAGATACTTACCATTTTTGCACTTATTTTTTCTTAAAATTCCTTCAAGCTTATATCCGTTTTTTTCTAATACTCTCTGAGATGCTTTATTATAAGTTCTGCACCATCCCTCAATCCTCTTTAGTTTATATTTCTTGAACGCATATTTTGTTACTTCCTTTAGAGCTTTACTAACGATTCCTTTTCCTCTAAAATTTGGATGGAGGCAGAAATCTATCTTTGCTTTGTGTTCGAGAAAGGGAGTGTTTAGCTGGTTTATAGCTATCCACCCAGCACATCTTTTATCAAACTCGATTGTAAATTTCTCCGAAGTGGGTTTATTCTTTTTATATTGTGAAACTTCATCCTTGATGTCTTCTTCCACTTGTTTTATTGTTTCTGGGGTTGTCATAAAATTTCTTTTTGCTTCTTTGTCTTGTTCGGCCTCAAAGAATATTTTTGCGTCTGAAAGTTTTATGGGACGAAGTATGAAATCTTTTGTTTTTATTGTTGTCATTGCATTAAAATGGGAGTTAATGTTTATAACGTCTTTGGTTAGATTCTTAGAATGCAAAATGGGAGAATCGCCGTCGCTTTAAAAAAGCTCGGCCGAACAAGTTCTAATAAAAATGTAAACATTTTCCTTAAACCCCAAGGAGTTCGATAAATGCAAAATGGGAGAATCGAACTCCCGTCTTAACGTTGGCAACGTTACGTTCTACCACTAAACTAATCTTGCGTGTAATTGGGTAAGTATAATGATTTAAAAAAGTTTAGATTGAACGAAAGAAATATATATTGAATTGCTTTAATTATAGTAGTAATATGGAAGATAAAAATGAGGTAGGTGATGAATTCCCTGAATTAAAAGCTAAGACAGAAGAGGGAGTTACTGAGAAAGAGTCTAAAGAGATTGAGGAAGCGAAGAGGAATCCTCCAGAAGAAGGCGTATGAAATCAAAAGTGATGTTTTGTTGAAGCACATAAGTTTTTAAATTTCTTTTTATTGTTATTGTTATGAAAAAGGTGGTGGTGGGTTTATTGGTAGTTGTGGTTTTATTGATTGGTTTTGTGGGCGCTGAATCTAATGAGACAGAACTTGGGGATGGGACTGAATCTAATGAGACAGAACTTGGGAATGAAACAGAAGTTGTTGAAAATGTGTCAGATGAGGAAGAACCTATTCCATGCCCCTCAATAATTGGATGGAGAATTGAGGATGATAAATGCATTGAAGATTCTGGTTGTGATTATGATTCTTTAAAATATACCTATTATAGTATAAAAGAGAAATGTGAAAATGAGTTGCAGCCTGAGCCTTCTGGGAGTAGTGGTGGAATTGAATCTGAAATATGTATTGAGAAGATAGAGGTAAATTTTGATAAAGATGTTTATTATATTGGTGATGAATTTGAAGCTGTGATGGAACTTTTCGATTCGCAAGGGAATCGTGTGCCTCATTATGATTTTTATTTTCAGACTTATACTTATGAACCTGATGGTATGTGGCATACTCCTTCGGAAGAAAGGACGGATGAAAGTGGTTATAGAATATACAAAGGTGTGATAGAGAGGGCTAAGATGACATTGGGTAAAACAAGGCACAGAGTATATGTTGAAGCGCATGATAATTGTCCTTCTGTTGAAGATATTGTAGAGATGGAAGTTAAAGAGAGAACGGCGGAGCCGGTTCCGTGTGGAATGGGAAATTGTGTTCCGATTAAAGAGGTTCCGAAAGAATCTATAAAAATCCCTGATGAAAAAGTTTTTTATAGTTGTAATGGTTGCGAGTTGGAAGATAAATGTTATCCAGTTGGTTATAGGAAAAAAGGAGAATATTGTTCTATTGATGATGGTGGGTTTGTTTCTCAGGTAGATAAAGTGTGTGATAATAATTTTGAGTGCAAGAGTAATCTCTGTCTTTCTGGGGAGTGTGTTGGGGAGAGTTTGATGAAGAGAGCTATTAAATGGTTTAGAAAAATGTTTGGTGGGGATGAGAATGAGGGAGAAGAGGAGCCGAATATGTGTTCTAAGTTGCTTGTCGAGAAGGATATTGGGGATAATGATTATATTAAGACGGAGTATGGTTCAAATGAGCATACGCAGATTCCTGTGCATTCGGAGGATGGGGAGAATATTGGGACTGTGAAATGTTGTGCGGCTGATTATTCGACAGGGATGGTTATGGTTTGTCCGCTTGATAGCGAGGAGGAGGTGAGGAATTCTCTTAGGTGGATTTTGGGCGGAGGAGTGACAGGTAGTTATGAGTTTGATGAATATAATGGGGAGAGAGTGATTAATGTTGATGATAATGGAATATTTGTGTGGACGAGTAAGAATTATTTGATTGCGTCTGGGGGAAAGCCAGGAGTAGGCGGTAAGGTTGTTGAGGATGTGGTTGATGTTTATTTGAAGAAGTATAGTTCTGATTTGGATTTGACGGCGGATGATATTCCTTATGTGCTGAATCCTAGAGAGCCGTCGACGTGGGTGTCTTGTGTTAGCGATAAGGATATGTTGACGGAGGAGTGTCATTTTGTTGATGATTTTGAGAGTGGTTTGAAGCAGTGGACTTTTTCTCGTGATGGGACTGGGTATGAGGGGACTGGAGAAGTGGTGGTAGAAGAAGATGGGAATACGGTGATGAGATTAGTTGGTGTTAATCGGGCGAATGTTCATAGAATATGGGATAATTATTTGTTTAAGTTTAGGTTTAAGATGGTGGAAGGTAATGTGCATGTTGATTTTAGGCGTGAGGAGATTCCAGAGCATGGGGCGAGGCGATATGTGGTTTCTATTAATGATCAAGAGGTTAGTAATTTGAATAGGGAAATTAATCAGGATTTTCAGAAACTTGAGGATATTGATTTGAAACTTGATGATGGCTGGCATGCTCTTGAGGTAAGGGTTTATGGCGATGTTATTAATGTTTATGTAGACAATAAACTTGTAGCAAAACATAAAGATGTTGTAAGTCCTCTCTCTTCTGGTTGGGTTAGATTTGAAGCTCACAATGGTGGGAGGGATGTAATTCCGGAGTTTCTTGTGGACGACGTTGAAATCAGACTTATTACAGAAGAAGATATAATTTATCCTTAATTTGTTTATTTGGATTTGATAGGATTTTAGAATGCTTTGGTTGTTGGCTCAGTTATAATCTGAGAAAAATAAGATTTTTCGGACTTGAACAGCTGTTCGATATACATTGAAAATAAAACCATCTTTGATGGTTTGGTACGCCCCAACCGACCCTACTGAACTTTTATGGAGATTGGTGGGTGCTAGAATTTCCCTTTGATCTTCTTCATTTAGTTTAGTTATCATCGGTGTGATGTGATGAAGAGCATATTTAAGTCTTGTCGACGACTTTGGGGTGACGGAAATTAGAATCTGATTTTTTCATCTTTTAATAAATCAAATAAAAATTCGATTAGAGGTCTTAAATTACCCTTTACTTGCGACTCTTCTAGCCCCTTATAGTATTTGTATTTTTTCTTATTTGGGATATT
>DAOWDJ010000028.1 GCA_030639065.1 archaeon | reverse complement strand
GCCTACGCCAACGCAGATGTCTTAGTTTTCAATTCAATGAAATACCAAATAGAAACAATGATAGGGAGAAAACCAAAAACAGATTTAGATATAATAGACGAGTGCGACGAATTTTTAGATTCCTTCTCAAACGAACGAAAGATAAATTTAAACCGACTCCAATCTGCCCTATCAAATTTAATGCCACAAGATCAAGAAAAAAGAACAATTCTCAAAGAGCTAATCCATGAAATCAATAATATTCTATTCTCACCGCTACTAACAGACATAGAAAAACTCAAAGGATCTCAAATTCAAAAAATAATAGAGATTGCCATAGAGAATCCCAATCTTGCCGAAGATGAAGAATTAAACTACTACAACACGCTCGTAGAAATCGCACGCTCATTTGAAAACCTTCTAGATGAAACATATATTTCGGTTGAAAAAGTAACTAAGGACCCAGAACAAAAAGGTCTTTTCCAAAGACAGAATTCAGAAGATACAGTTATGATAAATATAATATCCATTAATCTTGCACAGAAATTAAAAGAACTAATCGAACAGAACAACGTTCTAGTCATGATGTCAGGGACACTTCATTCCGAGCAGGTTCTCAAAGATATTTTTGGACTAACCGATTTCAAAATCATTGAAGCGGAAACAGAGATGCCAGGAAAAATTCATAAACAAAGAACAGGGCTAGAAAGAAATTGCTCCTTCGCTAATTTTAAAAACCAAACAATTTCTAGGAATATGTATCTAAAAATTATGGATATGTGCATGGCGAAAGCACAACAGCCAACACTTATTCATGTCAGCGCATTCAAAGATTTGCCATCGGAAAAAGAAAACGAAACACTAATGCTCGACAATCTAATTACCCAAGAGAGACTCAGAGAGTTGCAATCTAGGGGCAATGTGTCCGTGAATGAGTTTTCAAATGGCGAAGAAGATATTTTATTCACAACAAAATGCTCAAGAGGTGTAGATTTCGCAGGAGATAAATGTAATTCGATTATCGTCACAAAATTTCCCTATCCAAACATACAAGGCTTATTCTGGAAAATCCTAAAACAAGAACAACCTGAAAAATTTATGGAATTTTACTTAGACAAAGCCCGAAGAGATTTAGTCCAAAAAATCGCAAGAGGCATACGATTCAAAGGCGACAAAGTTTCCTTATGGAGTCCAGATATCAGAGTGATTAATGCAAGATTAGACTAACCTCATAAAACCCTTTTAGTTAAACTTCTGAAAATACAATTCAAGATAAAGAATACAACAAAGAATCCACCCAAAATCAATAGATGAGTTAGAATAGCACTAAATCCAAGGTTGAATAAAATAACCTTTTTCAATGCCAAATTAGCAATAACCAACGGATTAAATCTTAAGATTTTCCCAATCCCCCCAGAGACATTTTCAAGTGGTAAGATTATATTTGAAAAGAATAATAATAAAGCAGCAACAATCATAGACGAAAAAATTACCGTTTCGTCGCTTCTAAATAAGTAACCGATAAACATTCCAATCACAATAAAAGTTGAGATAGCAACAAACAAAGTAAGTGCTAGGGGTCCTAAAATAGAAAGGATATTTATATCTGAGAGATATTGTGCACCAACAAAAATAAATACAAACTGAATAAAAATAATAATTAAACAAGTTAAATAAGTAGACATAATAAAAGTAATATTTTTCGCCGGTGCCATAAAATTCCTAAAAAATGCCTTAGTCTTCTTTTCTTTCAAAACAAGAGTTGCAGATAATAAAATAGCACCAAAAAGAGCAATTAGCGAGAGCATAATCGGAATTATATAATCTCCACTATTGGAATCAGCACTTATAGCATTAATCTTAGTTTTAATTGGGGAAACAACCTCATCCGCACTAACACTCTTATAAGAATTCAAAGAGACAATAATGTCATTTAAATCATCGGAAGCACTACCTAGCTTGAAAATAATTTCATCTTGTTCATTAGAAATATTCTCCAATCCAGAAGATAAACCTAATCCTTGTTCCTCAATATTTTCCAGTAACTCAATAACATCATCCACGTCTGATTTTATTGAACTATCATTATCTTCAATATCTTCACTAATATCTTCTAAGTCACTAATGGCTGAAGATATGTTACTAACCGGAAATTCTAAATTAGAATTAGCATCTCTGCTTTTTATTGTAATAGTTAAGACTTCATCAATTTTTGTTTTGCCTTCGGGTAAAGATGTTTTAGCACTTTCTAAAGAGTCAATTAATCCTTGAGCAATATCTTCGCCGACGATAGAAGTTTTAACCAAGATGCTTTTTTGAATTTCATTAATTAAATTATTAGCTAGATTAACCCGAGAGTAATCCACATAAAAAATAATTTCTTCACTTGAGACATCGGAACTTAAATTCTTAGGAAAAATAACACATATTTGAGATTCAGAATGTTTAATAGATTCTATACAAGATTCGGCAGAAGAATATTCATTAGAGCTAAAACCACCGTCTGTAAAATCAGAAATTACGCTATATGTAAAATTAGAATAAGATTCGGAATAAACACCAACCTGAACATTAGAAAGTCCAGATGAATTAAAGGCAAATCCGGCAAACATAATAATAAAAAACGGAATCAAAATAACAGCAGCGGAAGAAACCTTAGATCTAAAAAATATTTTTAGATTCTTACCAATTAGAGACATCAATACATTAAATCCCATTATCATCACCTCTTGAATCATCTATTATTTCCTGAATAAAATGGTTGTCTTTCAAAGCTTCTGGTTTCAAAGCTTCATTATGTCTCTGTAAATCAGAAGAACTTTTTTCACTACGAGATTCTTGATAAGTTTTTCTACCTTTCTTGGTAAAAATCTTAGTAAAAACATCATTCATCTTTCTGGTATTATATTTTTTAAAAATGTCGTCGAGGCTACCCTCTTCAATAATTTTTTCGTTATATAAAATTGCAATATGATCACATAATTCATCTATCTCTTCCAGTATTTGCGTAGTGAAAATAATAGTTGTTCCGTGAGAATTAATCTTCCTTATTAATTTAAGCATCTGATTACGAAGCAATGGATCTAAATCTGCAGTTGGTTCATCCAGAATTAAAACAGTTGGTTTATGCACAAGGGCACAAGCTAAATCAAGACGATTCTTCATACCAAGAGATAAATTTTTGGCCAGAATATTTGTGGCATCGTCCAATCCAATAAAATAAACAATTCCCTTAATTCGTCTCTTTAGAATACCCCTTTTAATTCCATATAATCTACCGAAATGAAAAAGATTTTCGTAAACTGTTAGATTTTCGTAAAATGAACCAGATTCAATTGCAAGCCCAAAAGACTCCTTAATATTTTTTATGTCTTTGTTGATATTTCTTCTAATATAAAAAACTTCTCCAGAAGTAACTTTGTAAAATGAGGAAATCAATTTCAATATAGTCGACTTGCCCTCTCCAGAGGCTCCAATGATTCCAGTTATTTTTCCTTCCGGGATAGAAAGGTCAATAGCATCTAAAACTTTATTCTTTTTGAAAGTTTTTGTCACCCCTTTTAACTGAATAAATGCATCATCCATGTAATCGCTAAGTATTTTCTCTTTTTAAATATATAGAATTCAATTTTCGCTAACATCTTCTAAATTCGCTTCAGCTTTTTCTAATTCGAAAGCAGCTTTTTCAAATTTCTTTTTCTCTTCACCCTCGCTGTTGAGCCCACCTTTCTCGACTAACTCTTCAGCTAACTTAATATGTTCTTCAGCAAGTTCTAAATTTTCTTTATCCATTTTATTAACCTCCTTATAATTTATAGGGAAAACGCCCATACCCCGAATCGAACGGGGACGCCCGTGAGGGCCCGGGGTTCTAGTCCGGTGCAATACCATTATGCGATATGGGCTTTAGCTACTATCGCATCCATGAAACATTTCTAATGTTACTTTATGCGATATGGGCTTACAAATATCAAATAGAAAACGACCTTTTAAATTCTACGCCCTGCGCTAGGTGAGCGATTCGCTTCAAGTAAAAGAAAATATTTTCTATTTTTGCGAAATGCAAATTGCGAGTTAGAACCTGACAGGTTCGACGATACACGCCCACGCCAGGAGTCGAACCTGGGCGCCCCGAAGGGCCAAGAGTTCCAGTCTTGTGCAATACCGTTATGCGACGTGGGCAATCCTGTTATTAAATAAATGATTTAGTTTTTAAGATTAAGTAAATTCCTTAAATAAATTAGGATTCTTTTAATTCTGATTCTATGTAATCAGTCAAAGATACTAACCCATCTCCGAAGATATTTCGACTTATTCCTCTTCCAATAGTTTTCAATCTTCCTAGTTTTTTTGCCTCTACCTTATATGCTTTATTTATCATTTTTTGATTTTCATAAGTCATTAAAGAATATACAAATTTATTCATCTTTTTTACATTCATCATTATTCCACTATAAGAAAAAATATGTTCAAGGTCTTTGCTATTGAGTTTATACTTTGTGTTACTTATTTCTCTCAAATGAACTCTCAATCCAGTGTCTGTATTCTTAATCTCATCTGGAGTTATCCCATCTGAATAAATGCTATATGTTTTAGAAAAATCTGTTTGAGAATTATATCCAAGTCCACCCGTAACAGATAATTCTATTCTACGTTGGATAGGGGTTTGTTTCATAAAAAATTAAATTAGAATTTCTTTTTAAGGATTATTGTGGTTTAATCGACCATTTCGATTTTAATCTTTACCGTACGAGGAATATTAATCCTCATTATATTATGAAGAATTTTATCATTAGCTGGCAAATCAATAATTCTCTTATGGATTCTCATTTCGTACCTATCAAAAGTAGCTGCTCCATCACCACAAGGAGATTTTCTAGTAGTCACCTTTAATCGCTTAGTCGGCAACGGAATCGGTCCAGAAATTGGTATCCCCGCTCCACTAGCAATGGTTTTTATCCGATCAACAACTTCATTCATTTTGTCAATCTCTACACTTTGTAATTTAATCCGTACTGTCGTCATATTTTATTCACAAAAATTACATTTTTAAACCTTGCTGTCCCAAGTCCACCATGAACTACAAAATAATGATTTTAGCAATATTATTTGTCGTCTCTGGAACTTTTTATTATCAAATTACAGGTGCTACAATAACAACGGAAGTCATCCAAGCTAGCAGAGTTCTCGACCGTGACCCGCTTCACACAACCCCCGAGCAAAAAATTCGTATGCTCGGAATAAATACTCCAGAATCTTCGATGCCATTCTCTGAAGAAGCAACTGATTTTCTTACAAATTCTGTTAAAGACAAGTCAATTCAAATCGAATCTTACGGTACAGATAAATACGGGCGAACTCTTGCGTACATATTCGTGGACAACAAAAACATCAACAAAGAACTCTTGGTAAACGGTCTAGCCACACTTTATTATTACGAACATGATGACCACTATTCTGAACTAAAAAAGGCAGAAGAATTTGCAAGACTGAATCAAAAGGGACTCTGGAAAAAATCACCAAATTCAAATTGCTTAGAATTAATTAAATTAAAAACGGATGAGCCCGAACAGCTCGTTCTAAAAAATAACTGCAATACAGAATTAAATATTATATTCAAAGATGACGCCACGCATATTTATCGCGAAACCATAAATTCAAATTCAGTCTTTACAAAAACTTTCTCTCATATTTGGAACGACGCAGGAGATTCAATCTATATCCGTGACGACAAAGGTTTATTAATATTCTACCGTTACTAACGTCATGACAATCGACACAGCAACAATCGCTTTTATGCAATCAATTCAAAATCCAGTTTTAACTTCCTTTTCAAAATTCATCTCCGTTGTATTCGACCCGATAATTTTAATCGTTCTAACTTTCGTTATCTCAACACATCTTTATTTAAAGAAACAAAAGAAACAAGCAGTTTTTTTCACTTCGACGATTTTAGTCGCAGGAATCTTAATCAAACTTCTAAAAGCGGTATTTCATAGAGCCAGACCGTTAAATATTTTAATTCAAGAAACTGGTTATTCTTTTCCCAGCGGTCATGCGACGATAGCCGTAGTGTTCTTTGGCGGTTTAACATTCCTCCTACTAAAGGATAGAAAACAAAAAATAAAACTTCCACTAATCCTGTCGACGGTGACGATAACACTGATTAGTGGATTTACTAGACTTTATCTCAGAGTTCACTGGTTTACAGACGTGTTGGCAGGATTCATCTTAGGGGGAATAGTCTTAGTTAGTGGAATAATATTTTATAAGAAAATTAATTTCATTTCTTAATTTTCTTTTTAACATCACTATTAATCACACGATAAGCAACAACTCCAAAAATTGCTAAAATAGCAAGTAAAGAAATAAACACAATCCCTTTATTCTCCAAATTAATCACGATTCCTTCCGCAACCAAAATTCCACCAGCAGCTAAACCAGTTAATTGAACAATATTTTCTTTAAAGAATAATCCAGCTAACAATAGAGCAAATCCGATTCCTGCGAAAATATAATACCTATATTGGTTATAGGGCTTT
>DAOWDJ010000024.1 GCA_030639065.1 archaeon | reverse complement strand
GTTTTTTTGAAGTTTCACCTTCACCTGTCTTAATCATGGTTCCGTCTAGTTTATCCAGAAAATTAGTTTTGATTTCTTCCTTGCATAGTTCGCATTTTGTCATATATATTTTGTGAGAATAATATTTATAAAAGCTTCTGAATGTTAGAAACTATGGATGGATTTGATTTGACGAGATTTCAAGAGAAAGGAGAGGACCAGGATAAGATTCGTAAGATTATGGGAAAGGTTTTATCTGGGCGTAATGATTATGAGGCGATTATTGAGGAGAGAAAAGTGATTAAGCGATGTAAAGAATGTAATTGGGCATTAGAAGGTGGAGAAAAATTCTGTCCTGAATGTGGAACTAAATGTTAATATTTTTTTAAGACATCTCTCCGACTCTTTCCCCGTGGTCGCACTTTGTGCATTGTAATAAATATACCCAATCTTCGTCGCCATACATTATTCCGAGGTCGATTACTCTGCATTTGTCGTTTCCGCATTTAGGGCATTTGAAATCGTATCCTATTTCTGTATTGTTTTCTGCTGTTCCCTTTCCTAATTCTTTATGTCTAAATCTTTTGGTTGTAAATACTCCGTCTTCTTTGTTGTATTTTTCTTTTGAATTACACTTTGTGCAGAAAAGATATTTTTCGTTGCTTTCGTTTATTATTTTTAGTGCGCTATTGCATTTTTTACAGAATTTTATTGTCATAACTTATTGTGTCTAACATACTATGTAAAGTTTTCTGCGATAGTTAGTTTTAAGGTTAGTCTTTGTGTTGATATTTTATGAAATTAGCGATTATTTATAAGGATAAATGTAAGATTTGTTTTAAGTAAAATCGAAGCTAATAGATAGTTTTTTTAATATCTTTTATCTGTTTATTTGATGAAGGGGTTGATGATTTTGTGTTTGTCTGTCTTGTGTTTGTCTTGTGTTTTAGCGGAGACTACTTTTTTTGAAGGGGACTTGGGATATGGAGATGATTTTATTATGGGGGTTATTGAAGGAGAGGTTGTCGAGCCTGAAGCCGTTGAGCTTTTGATGATTACTATTAGGAGCGGGGGATATTTTCAGCGTGAAAAGTACAACGAGAGTCTTGTGTGTGCAATTTGTTTGGATTCTTTAAGGGAACATATTTCTGCGAAGAGGAATCTTGATTATAGCGAGAATGAGTTTGGGATTTTGATGGAGGAAATTAATCAGGTGCTTGAGGTTAATTTGTCCTTAAATCAGGTTGCTTATGTTATAGAGAATTTTGAAGATGAATGTGATGCTCCTATCCCTTTGTTAGGTGCGGTTACTGGTGGGAGATTTAGAGATTTGCTTTCTTCAGTTGTTCTATTCGTCGGGATTACGGTTTTAATACTTTTTATATTGGTTTATCTCTTATTTAGAAGACTTAGAAAAATAAAGCTTAGCAATGTTCGGAAGAGAAAGAGAAAGAATAAATAGTTATATAAATGAAAATGTCGTTGGTAAATTAAAGATGGGGTGTAAGTTATTAGTTGTAATTATGTTTGGGATTTTCTTAGCTGGTTCTGTTTGTGCGATTTCAGACGTAGCGGTTTTTCAGGGGCAATATTATCTGAATGATGAATTTCAGCAGGGAACTTTTACATTTGAGTTTGATATTTATGATGATGAGATTGCTGGGAATTTGGTTGACTCTAAAGTTTTTAATATTACTACGGGGACTTGGGGGCAGTGGAGAATTGAATATGACGATTTGTCCGAGATTTGCAATGACACGACGAAGGATTATTTTATGGAAATAAGTATTGATAATTCTACTCAAGCTCCAAGAAAACGTTTAACACATTTCCTTTATTTAAGAAAAGATATTGACGAAACGACGATTGGCGATTTAACGATAAGTAATGTTTTGAATTTTCTTTTGGAGGGTTCTTTGCAAGAGCTTGCGACGAGTTTTATTTTTAGTAAGAGTTTAGAGGTTGTGGGAGATTTGGATGTTAATGGGGATGCGACTATTGTTGGAGAAGTAAATATAACTGGTGAGACGGTAATACAAGGGCAATTGGTTTGTTTGGAGGATGGGACAAATTGCGATGGAGGAGAAAGTAGTAATTATTGGAATGTTTCTGGAGGTGATTTATTTACAACAGATAGTTATAATCTTGGATTGGGAACACAAGCTCCGACACATGAATTAAATGTTGTAGGTGATGCAAATATAACTGGTGAAATTTATTCTTCTGGGCAATTGGTTTGTTTAGAGGATGGGACAAATTGTCTTGAAGACGGCGGTGCTGTAAATTATGTTAGTTTTATTTCGACTGTCGATGGGGACTTATCAATAAATGACAGATATTTGCCGTTGGGAACCGATAGTTTAATTGCACTTACAGAAGAAGAATCAGCTTGGATAATTGATAGGAATATGACAATTACTGGGATTTTATGGAATAGTGTTTCAAATACAAGGAGTACAACCTCTGCAATTACTTTAAGGAAAAGCACTATAAATAAAGCAAGTTTTTTGGAAACAGATTTGAGCAAAGATATACAGGGGCAAGTCAGTGGGATTGATGACACATTTGAAGTTAATTTTGCCCAAGGAGATTTAGCAGTCATTGCATATGAATCAGGAGGAGTAGGGGGAACAATCCATGATTTATCAGTCACGCTGATTGGAACTTATGATTAAAATGAAAAAAACAATAAAAATAATTACTGGAATTTTATTAGTCATAACTTTGTTTGCAGGAGTTAATGCATTTAGTTATACAGAAAATGAAGTTGGAGATTCATTTTATGAAATGGATGACGAATTGAGAGCGACAAGTGTTACATTTAAAGAGCTGTTGACGATTCAGCCAAGTTCAGAACCTGCAAATCCTGAAATAGGAATGATATATTTTGATTCTAATTCTAAAAAATTAAGATTATATGATGGAACAGGATGGTATTCTTTTTCTTTGGAAAAGGTAAGTACTGTTTCTAAAAAGCAAGTTAAAGAAAAAATTGAGAAAGATGATGAGGATAGAGTTTGTGAAGAGTCAATTGATTGTGGGGATTGGGGAGATTGTATTAATAATTATCAATCGATGACTTGTGTGACTGTTGAGCTAAATTGTGATAGGCATGAGAATACTGAAACTAAAGATTGTGTTTCTGATTTTGAATTGGAGAGCGCTGCGAAAGATAGTCATGATGTCGAGGAAGCGGTCGAAGAAAATGAGGAGGAAGTTGAAGAGATAGAACAAGAGACAGAGGTTGAAGAAGAGGTGGCTGAAGAACTAGGAGTAGAGGTTGGGGATGAAGAAACAGAAGAAGAGGAGATTCCGGAAGAGTTATTTGATATAACTTTTGATTTAGAGGAAAATTCATTGAGCAAGTCAGATAAATTAGTTCTTTGGTCGACGTTGCAGAATTTTGGCAAAAAGTATGTTCCTGCGAGGTTGATTTATTCTGTTATGGATGGGAATGGGGAGGAAGTTTACAGGGAGTTTGAAGAGATTAGGGTTTATACGGACCAATCTATTATTAAGCGGTTTGATAATTTGGTTTTGGAAGAGGGAGAATATGTTCTTTTTATGAAGGTGGAATACGCTGGAATTGTTGAAGAATTCAGCGATGATTTTGTTGTTGAAACAGGATTTTTTATTTCAATTAAACAATGGTTCGTAGGATGGTTTTAAAATGCCAGCATTAAATAAAATAGGTGATTGCAAAACTTGGGTGTTTTTTTGGGTCTTATTATTGTTAATGTTAGTGATTAATTTTATTGGAGGATATTTTGGATTAACTCATTTAAATTGGCATTTATTCCTTCATACTGGAATTATTATTTTTAGTTTCCTTGTTTTAATTTATTCTTTAAAGTTAAATGAGAGGGCAATGGAGTATGTTATTTTTGGGAGTGTGATGTGGATTGTTATTAATGGTATTTTATTTTTATCACATATTTTTGAAGAATATATTTGGTTAGAAACAAATATATTTATATTTTTTGGGATGATTGTCGGGATTTTTTTACTAATGTTTGGATTTAAGGAGGCTGTGAAACAAAATGATTAATATATTGCAAATTAGTTCAAATATATATCAGATTTCAATTACATTAATTATCTCTTTAATAATAACAACAACTGTTGTATTAAACATGGTTAAGAAAAAAAGACTTAGTCTTTTTATGCCTTTTTTTATATTTGGATTGGGTTTGTGTTTAGCTTCTGCATTTATGTTTTATGGTTTTTATGGTGTCTCTATGGATGTTTTTTATGTATTTAATTTTGTCATCATTGCTGGGATATTTTTTAAATTACGGGGGAAAGTAAAATGACTCACGTTCTTATGGATTTAGAAATTGTGAAAGCTATTGGGTTAAGTGTCGCTTTTATGGGGGTAATGTTAAGTATTGTTACTATTGGGATTAGTTTTTTGATATATAAATTATCGAAAAATAAAGGGAAACAATATCTTAAGATGGCAGGATTGATTACTGCTTGGGCAATTTATATATCTTTAAATTTACAACTTTCGGCTGAAGCTGATTATATTCCTAGATTTTTTGTATATTCCATGGCACACTTATTTTCAATATTTGTTGGAGCAACAACAATAATTGTGTTTTTATTTATGTTCCCTAATTTTTGGAAGAAGAACCTTTTTGATAAAAGATTATTAGTTTGGATAGGGATTTTTGGTGTTTTAACTATATTGTTGAGATTAACTTTTCCATTTTTTGAGGATCCTTATTTAGGATTATTAAGTAGGGTTGCAATGATTATTCCTCCCTTGCTTGGATTTTTCATGATAATTAAATCTTATATAAACGGGGGAAAGTAATGATTGAAAAAATGGCGCGAGCGATT
>DAOWDJ010000007.1 GCA_030639065.1 archaeon | reverse complement strand
TACATTTTTAAACCTTGCTGTCCCAAGCCCACCATGAACCACAAAATAATAATTTTAGCAATATTATTTGTCGTTTCTGGAACTTTTTATTATCAAATTACAGGTGCTACAATTGCAACAGAGAGTATCCAAATTGGAAGAGTTATCGACGGTGATACACTAGAAACGGTCTCCGGACAAAAGATTCGCCTACTCGGTATCAATACTCCAGAATCTTCAATGCCATTCTCTAAAGAAGCAACTAATTTTCTTACAAATTCAGTAGAAAATAAACCAATTCAAATCGAATCTCACGGAACAGGAAAATACGGGAGAACTCTCGCATACATATTCGTTAACAACAAAAACATCAACAAAGAACTCTTAGCAAATGGATTAGCAACTCTCTATTATTACGAACAAGATAGCCACTACTCCGAACTAAAACAGGCAGAGGAATATGCAAGACTAAATCAAAAGGGGCTCTGGGAAAAATCACCAAATTCAAATTGTCTAGAAATAGTTGAATTAAAAATAGACGAACCAGAAAAACTCATTCTAAAAAATAATTGCAACATAAAATTAGATATTATTTTCAAAGACGACGCCACACATATCTATCGAGAAACCATAAATCCAAATTCAATCTTCACAAAAACATTCTCTCACATCTGGAATAACGCGGGCGATTCAATTTATATCCGAGACGACAAAGGTTTATTAATATTCTACCGTTACTAAAATTATGACAATCGATACCGCGACAATCGCCTTTATGCAATCAATTCAAAATCCACTACTAACCGAATTGTCAAAGTTTATCGCCGTTGCATTTGATCCGATAGTATTAATTGTCATGACCCTTCTAATCTCAACATACCTTTACTTAAAAAAAGAAAAAAAGCAAGCAATTTTTTTCACTTCGATAATTTTAATCACAGCAATTTTAATCAAACTCCTGAAGGCAGTGTTTCATAGAGCTAGACCAATAAGTGTTTTAATTCAAGAAACAGGCTTCTCGTTACCGAGCGGGCACGTGACAATGGCGGTTGTATTTTTCGGGTTAGTTGTCTATCTATTTGCAAAAAAACGGACAACACTAATCGTAACTCCTATAGTTATTGTAATTGCCCTCTCAAGATTGTATCTCCAGGTTCACTGGTTAACTGATATAATAGTAGCATTCATTCTCGGAGGAATAATTCTAGTGTCTGCAATATTATATAATAAATAACTATTTCTTCTTTTTATCACTATTAATCACACGATAAGCAACAACTCCAAATACCGCTAGAATTGCTAACAGAGAAAAGAATACAATATATTTATTCTCCAAATTAATCACAATTCCTTCCGCAACCAAAATTCCACCAGCAGCTAATCCAGTTAATTGCACAATATTTTCTTTAAAAAATAATCCAGCTAAAAGCAATGCAAATCCAATTCCAGCGAAAATATAATATCTATATTGATTGTAAGGTCTCTGCGCTTCTTCCCAATCCTTATTACATTTATCATGTATCTCATCTATTTCCCGTATTTCCTCATCTGTCATATTGGCTGCTCTATATATCAAATCGGACTCGTCACAATAATCTCTATACTTAGGTTCCTCTAAAACTATACTAGTCCCGACATTAACTAACGATACCATAATCACAGTTAAAATAATACTAACAATAATCGTCAAGGCTGTTTTGTTTACCATAATAGATTAACGTGTAAACCCTTTTTAATCTTTCCTAATCAAATAAATTTCAGTCCCATTTTTTACTTCAGTCCCAAAATTAATCCCAACATCATCTCCTTTTTTCGCAACCCTAACGCTCTTTTTCTCTAGCTCAATACTCTTAACAACAGCTTTTTTGATTGCTTCGTCATCCCTAATTAAATAAACACTATCCCCAACTTTTAATTTCCCAGCATTCATTTTTACCGACGCTGCACCAACCTTCTGCCAATACTTATACGCCTTCCCAACAAATTCTTTTCTTTCCTTTTGTTCCCCATTTTCACTAAACGAAAAATCATCAGCCGTCGGCATTTTCAAATAAAACCCAGAACTAAACCCACGATTATACACTTTCTTTAAATTTTCAATCCCAGCTAAAATTTCTTCATGCGTTAGTTTCTTGTCCAACGCCTTTCTATATTCTGAAACAACGGTATACACATATTCCGGGCTTCTATTTCTTCCTTCAATTTTGAAACTACTAATTCCAGCCCCTTTCATTTTTTCTACAAAAGGCAAAGCACATAAATCTTTAGCGGACATCACCCGACTATTTTCGAGTTTTAATTCGTTCCCAGAATCATCAGTTATATTCCAACCCCGACGACAAAGCTGTGCGCATTTCCCCCTATTCGCCGAAAGTCCATGAACATATTGAGACATAAAACATCTCCCAGAAACCGCAACGCACATTGCACCATGACAAAAACATTCGATGTTTACATATTTTGAAATACTTTTAATTTGTTTTAAATTCAATTCTCTCGCTAGGATAATTCTCTCTGCTCCGAGTTTTTTGTAGAATTGTGCGGAAGCCAAATTTGAAACAGACGCCTGAGTAGAAACATGAAAAGGTAAATTGTATTTTTGGCACAATTCAATCACCGCCATATCCCAACAAATGATAGTATCAACTAAACCCTTAGCTTTCTTAATAATTCCTTCAATTTTTTTCAGCTCATCATTATATACAACTATATTCAGAGTCAGATACATCTTAACTTTTTTCTTAGGGGTGTCGCATATTTTTCTAATTTTTTTAAAATCTTTAGCGCTGAAATTTTTTGCTGAGTCTCGCATATTCAATCCCTTGACCCCAAAATAAATAGCGTCCGCCCCAGCTTCAATCGCCGCATACAAATTCCGGAAGTTTCCCGCAGGTGCTAATAGTTCATATTCCATAAAACCAAAAAGTAGAATACAGTTATAAATCTTCTAGTCATTAAGTTGTCGCAATTCTAAAGTTACAAACGTTTATAAATATTAAAATCGTAGAAGACTATGGAAAAATCAGTTTCCCAGATAGAAAAGAACGTTTCTGCAAGTTTTGCTTATGTGAAAAAAGATATGTTGATGCTCAATGATGCATTCTCCGACATACACGAGAAGATCCAGCATCTATCTAGCAACCACGCAGTATTATTGGAAGAGATAACAAAACTTCGAAAGGAACTAACAGGAACGAAGGCAAAAAAACCGGTAAAGAAAACTGCAAAAAAGAAGTAGAGAAATCTTTTTAAATCGATTCTACCAAAAATATTCATGCCTCAATAGTATAATGGTAAGTACACGGCCCTGTCGCGGCCGAGATTCGGGTTCAATCCCCGGTTGGGGCGTACGTAACTTCTGTCCAAAATTGGTGAGCTTTTGAATCATCTCTTGAGTATAATAAAGAATTTAAGGTAATTTAATTTAATTTATTAATGGTAGAGAAAGAAGAGATATTATCTATGAATCAATTTGTACAAGAGAAAACTATTTTTGCACTTTCTTTTGTATTGATTCTTTTTACATTAAAAGATTTTATATTGGGACTTTTTTCAGATAGCTATAGGTTTAATTATTTTAGTTTCATAATTAGTCCACAACAAATATTGAATGCCATCCTTATAATTTTATTAATTAGTATATATTTTTCGGCATTTAATTGGATTACAAGTGATTTTAAATCAAGAGATAAGTGGTGGTTTAGACTTACTCAAAAAATTTCACATGGAGCATGGATTTTTGCAGTGATATATCCTATATTTGTTGCTGGATGGATATTATTAGATATTTTCATTTTAGAACTTATTTCACCTATGATAAATTATATGGGGCAAAATGCAGATAATATAAATATTGTAATATCTGTAATTGGTACAATTTTAGCATATATGTGGATAAATAAAACATCAAAAGATACTAGAAAAGTAATACAAGATTCAACACTAGAAACTATAGGCCATCAAATTGGTAATTATCAAATTTTAGCAGATAAATCTAAAGATAAGAGAGAAAAATATTTCTATTTGTATAATATTCTAGGATTACAAATTAAGAAATATATGGTTAAAACTTTTGGGCATGAAATAGTTTCATCAGCAGAATTAAATATGTCTCAAGCAATAAATTTTTTGAGTAATAAAAAACTGATTAAAATGGAATCTAGAAATGTTTTTCATAAAATTATAGAAACAAGAAACCTACTGGCACATAAAGATTCAAAAATATCCTCAAACGATATAGAGATTATAATCAATCAGATTAATATTTTAGAGAAATATTTGGATTAATCCTATGAATAAGTTAATAGAAGAATAAATTAAGTTTAGTCTTTGATATCTCTTGGGAACAATTCCTTCAAAAGATTTGATACAATTCTAGATTCTGTTTTTAATGAGTCTAGGTTAAATGCAGAAAAGCCATGTACAGCTTCTTCGCTTTCTAAATGATATATATTTTTTATATTGCTAATTAAATGAGAATTATTAATTCTTTTTTTAATTTCTAAATCTTTCATTAAAAACCCTGCCCCCTTAATTCTAATGTCCTTTTCACTCATTTCTTTACTTATCTCTTTTTTCTTTTGAATTAGTGATTCTTCTATAATTTTTCTCATTAGAATGCCACAGGCTAGGTATAATCTTTCATTAAAACAACTATTTAATTCTTCTATAATTTTATCAAGCATCTCGTTTTTTGTAAAAATATTAATAAGTATTTCATTGTTTTTTTTAGGCATATAATCCTTATATTTAACAGGAGTATAATCTGCTATTTTTTCTCTAAATTCATTCGGGTCAATATCCTTATGCCACAAGATTAATCTATTACTTTCTTTTCTGTCTTCTAAGAACTTTTTAAGATTAAAATAACCACTTCCACCCTCACCGCTATCTCCCTCATTACAAAAATCTGGAAAGAGCAACCAATCATGCCAATCAAATATAGCAAAACTTATGGATTTAGATATCCTTCCAGTTGAGCTCTCCTGATGAGTATGAGCTATTTCAACAACCAATATCTTTTGAAAATCTTTCATCAGCATACCTTCAATAATTATTTTAAATAATTCTTTAGACGGCTCAGTAACACCTTCCGTACCAACAATTCTTACATAATCTTCAAATAAATAACTAAATTTATCCTTCATTTCATCTTCTCTTTTTCTTAGATTTATTAATATCCATCTGTTAAGACTTGGGCTGCTTACGTATCCGCCACTCTCAAGTTTTTCTAGTTTAAACTTTTTTAATTCTCTCCAAGAGAAAGGTCTGCTGTCATCAGCGATTTCTAAAGAATAAGACAATTCTAAAACTTCTTCAAAAAACATAGCAATTATTTCTATTTTTAAATATTTTTGAGTTGGGCTGTATTCACTTTTCCCAGAAGAGTAAAATAACCTTAAAAAATCTTCATCATTTTCATCATTTTCTATGGAGATAGCTCCCTTTTTAAAATTTGGAAATCTTTTTCCTATTACATCCACAGCAATATTAAGTTCCTTAATTAAATTCTTTTTGTAGTCCTTTATTCTATACATATTGAATTTTATTGAACATAATTTAAAAATCTATGTTCAATCTGATAGAATATTACTTAACCTCTCCAATCAACCCCTCGCCTTTCTTGGTTCTCCTATAAAGTCTATGCCTTTTTTCTTCTGGATTCAAACATTCAATCAACTTCCTCTCCATTAAAGAAATAATAATATTACTAATATATCCTAGATTTAATTCCGTCTCTTTCGATATCTCTGTTGGCGTTTTAGGTTTTGATAATGTCAAAAATACTTCTTTCCTATTTTTACTTCTTATTACAAAACTATAATCGCCCCAGTTTTCCATAAATAGAAGTGCTTATAAAGTATTTAATATTTAGACGAGTGATACACGAGTAATCTAAAATGGCAAGAAACAAAGAGAAAAAAAGTGCATGGTTCTATATAATGGTAATTGTGGCCTTCTTTTTTGTTTGGTTAACAGTAGCACAGATGATTAATAAAGATTCAACTTATGATTATGAAATAAAAGAGAATTTGAATCAAGAGTACCATAATAATGTCGTTCCAGCCCCAACTGAGACGATAATCGTTAGTGGTATGAATAATATAAAGATGATTGATAATTCGAATGTGAGGGTTAAGTTGACTATTAGTGGGGTTGGTAATGTTATAACAATTACAAAAAACACAGATGTTATAAAAATAATTCTTTCTGGGCAAAATAATAAAATTAATCTATGTTCTGGAATTCATTCACCAAGTTTAATAGAAGGTGGACTCGATAACAATATTATTTATAGAAATTGTTAAAATGGCGAAGAAAAATCAAGAATCAAAAAAGTTGGATTGGGGGAAAATAGTTTTCATTCTTTTGGTTTTTATCCTTATAGTTCTATTTGTAGGAGATTTCATTATCCATTCCAAAATTGTTACAGATAATGTTTGTAGTGAGATTTTAGAGGAAAAAGAAGAAATTCAAAAACAATATGATAATTGCAACAAAGAGATAATGACTCTCAGAATTTTTCTAAATGAAACAATTGAATTTATGGGAGATGGTTGCCTTACACTTTTAAGTTAAATAAGGGTTTAAACGACTTAAACCACCTAAACCCATTAATCTTAAATTAATTCAATTATTTTTAATTATTTAAACTACTTTAAACCCATAAGAACTATTAATAACTTAAATAACCCCTTTAAACTATTAAAAACTCATTTAAACTACCCCATTATTAAATTATTGCATTCTTCGATTATTGACTTTTCGACGTTCCGTTCTTTTATTTCTCCAATTTCTTAATAGCACTATTGAATTATTGGATTATTTGTTTTTCAATGTTTTAGCTTTTTCAAATAGCTATCAAAACAAGGCAACCGCCTAAGAATTTTTTCTTTACCCGTTCTTACCATTTCCCATTCGGTTTCTCTAACTTTAAATTTACCATCCTCTAACCTTATCAAGTCTCCTCGGCTGGCTAATGATTCACACGCTTTCTGATAATTAGAATAACTAGAACTAACATATGCTCGTGCAATATCTCGATAAGTCGCTGGCTTATTTTTATGTTTAGAAAAATAGACAAGAACAGCTATTTCAGCTTTCTTCCAGAGCGTATGCTCAGTTATCACAATTCTCTTATTGCCTTTATCTCCTTTGATTGCCATATGCAAGTATACCGTTATACGTGCGCGCCCGCTTAAATAATTTTGTTAATTCATTTAGTTATGGAAACAGAAATAAGCCAAGACATCGGAAGCGATATTTTACTTGCCCTAGATAGAATCAAGTTAAAAATGATGAAAAGAAATTTGGAGGCGATGAATGAAAAAGAATGCACAACTTCACCTCCTTGTTGAAACTCGATTAGTCACCCAACTCAAAAGAGAAGCAGAAGAACGGAATACTGGATTTTCTGAGTATTGCCGAAAGAAACTTTGGAGAAACCCACAGTTAGATAGAATTGAGAGGAAGTTGGATAAAATATTGAAAAAGAAGAATACCATAAATTAAAAAAATAATTTTATTAAAAGAAAGTATTATAAATCCGTGCCCATTACAATAAATATGGAGCAACCAATCAATAAAAAAATTAACATCGATAAATTAATTGTTAACCCAAAAAATTACAGATTTAACAACCCTGTAATAGGAGAGCGGGCTGCGATGAAAGAATTATTTGAAAAG
>DAOWDJ010000026.1 GCA_030639065.1 archaeon | reverse complement strand
TGGGATTGGAGAGCCTGGCTCAGTTAGTGTTGCTCCGATTTTTGCTTCTGGAAATAGAGAGAAAGAAGGAGCTGTGACGTCGGAGGTCGATATTCCGTCGTCGGCAATTAGTGAGGTTGGTGCGATTATTTATGAGGTTGGAAGGGATTATACTTCTGAGATGCCGATAACTGGTTTGGTTAGTTGGTGGAAATTTGACGGGGATGCTAAGGATAGCGTGGGGAGTAATGATGGGACTGTTTCTGGAGCGATTTTCATCGAGGATAATACAAGGGAAGAAGTCATAAAATTTGACGGAGTCGATGATTGGAGTGAAGCCCCTCTAATAAAACCAGATAGTATAACTGTATCTGTATGGTTTTATTTATATGGTTGGGTTGATCAGGTAGATGGAGGAAGTTCTCATCATATATATCCGAATGCAGATGGATTTGGAATAGTTACCAATAGTGTTAATTGGGGTGCTTGGATAAGGGCTCCCGATGGACGTAAGGCTTTTTATTCAAATCATCATCATACTTTAAATGAGTGGCATCATATAGTATTGAGTTATGATGAAGTTTCTGGATATCAGTATTTGTATGTAGACGGGGAACAGGTGCAATCCCTAGATATTGGGAGCGGGACAGCCATTGATTGGAGGACTAGTAGTACATTAAGGTTTTCTCATATTGGTTGGAATACATATGGATTAATGGATGATGTGATGATTTATGACAAAGCTCTTTCAGAGGAAGAAGTCGCGACGGTTTACGATTCTCAAAAGAAAGTTTAACCATTTAACAAACTAAAGAATTTCTCAGTTTGTTTGTCGTCTAATTTTATTTTCTGTAATTCTTCTGGGATTGCATTGAATATATTTTTTAGTGTGGAGAATTCTGTTAGAAGAGTTTTGGCAGCGACTGGTCCGATACCCGAGAATCCTTCTAAGACAAATTGTTTTTGTTCTTCTAGTGTTTTGGAAGTTTTTGTTCGACGAATTGGTGAGGAAGATTTCGGTTTTTCATAACGTCTAGCTAAAGTTATTAGAAATTTTGATGTATCTTTTTCGTCTTCTGTATAAATTATCGGTATTTGGAAGTCGTTTGCAATTGAAAGCAACATTCCTCTGATTGCGTTTTCATGAATATTAAATTTGTTATAGTTATAATAAAATCCTTCTAGTAATAAAAAATATTTTGGATATTTTTTTATGTTAATTAATTGTTTGTAAAGGCGATTGTTTAACATTGAGCTTACAAAATCTGAGAATGTCTTTCGTTCAATAATTGTATCTTCGATTAGATAGTCTCCGATATCGAGTTTTTCAAATTTTATGTTTGCTTTTTGTTCTAAAAGATTTGCTGCGATTAGAGATTGTTTTTCTCTTGTGTCTACGATGATTGGAATTTTTGGGTTTGGACAGGGTAGTTCTTTCTGAATTTTTGTTTTTGAGAAGATATTTTCTACGGTTTTCATTTTATTTCAAAGATTATTTAGTATAACTATTTTTACACATAAATTTTTAAAGTTTTTATATATTATTTAGTGATGTCTAGAAAAATCGTTGATAAATCTGAAAAAGTAAAAGAGTTTGATGATAGAGATGTTTCTAAATTAAAATATGGCGTAATCCATTCCCAGATTGGGTTTTCCGACGGTGTTTCTATTGTGATGGAGCAGGTGGAAAAAGTTTTGATTGATAATTTGAAAATTCCTAAAGAAAATGTTTTGTATTTGGTTGGAAAATCAAATATAAAGAGTAAGAGGGTAACAGAAAGTGAAATTTTATGGGATCGTCATAAAGTCAATCAAACAATGTTGAGTCATTTTGAAAAAGGATATGGCGGTGGCTTAAGTGAAAAAATTGAACTAGCTATTTGGAATGCGAAAGATGTTATCAAGGAGTGGATTTCAGAAAACAAGATAGATATTTTAATTGTACATAATTCTGCGCACCCTGTTAATTTTATTAGTTCAATTGCGTTGTCGAGATTTTATCGAGATTCTGCTAGAAAGAGAAAAAAAACTCCGAAGTATATTCTATGGTGGCATGATTCTCATTTAGAAAGAGAGCATTTTAGTAATCCTGCGAACGATGTTAACAAATATTTATTAGAGGGGGTTCCTGGAAGGTTTGTTGAATATGTTATTTTTATTAATCATCTACAGTTTACTGATGCACAAAAATATTTTTTAAAGATTGATAAGCGTTATCCTGGGTTTTATAAAAAAATAGAATCTAATTATGGCGTTGCTTATAATACTACAGATACTTTTATTGATTCGTTTAAGGAGATTGAAAATTCTGAAAACAATGTTCGATTAAAGCAATTTGTGAAGGATTTCAAAATTGAGAGTTTCTTAAATAATAAAGGTTTGAAATTAAAGGATACTTTGTTTTGTTTGCAGCATACTCGAATTGTCGAAAGAAAGAGGATTGATTTTGCGTTGGAATATTGTTATGAGCTTTTATCTAAAGCCAAAAAAAGAAATTTTAAAGCTATTTATTTCTTAGTTTCGGGGCAAAATAGCGATAAGGGACTGCGCGCAAAACTAGAAAAATTGAATAAAAAATTAGAGAGAAAATATGAATTGAAATTGTTTCTAGTTTTTGCAGAGGATTATTATTCTAAGACAAAAATTGCCTTTAGTGAATATCCGAGTATTTTTGCGAAGCTGGGTGGGTTTTCTACCTATTTTAGTGAGGTAGAAGGATTTGGCAATAATCTTTTAGAGATATTAGCTTCTGGGTTGATTCCTGTTATATATAAATATCCGGTTTTTAAAAAGGATATTGAGGAATATAATTTTGGGTTATTAGCATTAGATAGATTTGAAATTGAAGAAGAAGACTTGCGGGATACTTTGAAAATTATTAAGAATAAAAAGATGCGGAAGATGTTAGTTAATCGAAATTTAAAGATTTTGAAAAAACATTTCCCTCATAAGATTTTAGCGATTAAGTTGATGCAAGCAATCACCAAAAATTAATTTCGATTCTTTCTGGTGATTTTGTCGTGATAATTTTCTTGCGTACTTAGTACGTGGCAAAAATTCTAACTTAAAAATCTCCTAGAAATAATCAAAATTGTTGGAATAGATTGGAGTTTAAAAACTTAATCTTATAATAAAGATTCTTGATATTCTTTTCTTACTCCACTGTCGAAATCTTTTTTGATTTCATCGATTGCTTTATGCATTCTTTTTTCCTTGTGGTGGGCACTATAGTGATAAACTTCGTCGAGGGTTTTCTTTGTAACTAGAATTTTTAGAGTTCCTTTTGATAGACGGGCAGTTCGTCCTCTTCTTTGAATTGACCTGATAGCAGAAGGGATTGGTTCGTAAAAAATTACTTCATTTACTTCTGGAATATCCAGACCCTCTTCGGCAATTGAGGTTGCGACTAATACATTCATTTCTCCAGATTTGAATTTTTCAATCATTGCTTTTTGTTCTCTTTGTTTAAGTCCGGTCATTTTTCCTTTTCCATGATCTTTTATTGCCTGTCCTACAAAGTTATCTGCGATTATTCCTTCGATTTTATTTAATTGTTCAGATATTGTCCTAACTGTTTCTCTGAATTGTGCGAAGATAATTATTTTTGAATTGGGGTCTTTTTTGAATTGCTCTTCCACTATTTTTTTCAAAATTTCTATTTTTGGATGTTCTTTGTTTAGGGTTGTTGCCAGTGTGTATGCCTTTGCAAAGGCTGGATTTTTTACTAGTTTTTGAACCCCTTTAGATTTATTCTCAGCTGCTTGTTTAAATAAATCTTTCATGTATGCGATGAATGAAGAAATGGTTTGTGTCTCCAGTAGCGTTAGGGCATGGGATATTTTTAGCGCGGTTGCTGTAGCAGAAATTGCCAAAAAAGTGTTCATGTTTTTTTTCTTTTGTTTTATTAATTGACCTTGAGCTTTTAGTAGCATTGTTTTTGATGCATAGCCAAAAAGGACTTTACGATGTTTTAGTTCACTTATTTTTTTATTATATATTTCTTCTAGTAATATTTTTATTTCTACAAACTCTGCGGGAAAGTCTACATCTATTTTTTCGAATTCCAACTCTTGCAAATAGGGTTTTACGTCTGGGGAATCTCTAGTCCTGATTTCTACAGCTTTAATTCCTAGGTTCTCACAAACTTGTGCGATTGTGATTTTGTCTCCACCTGGTGATGCTGTTAGGGCTAAGACTCTTCCATTCGTGGCTTGTGTTTTATATTTTTGAGAGACGGCATTATAAGCATAATTTTTTAGGCACCTGTGACATTCATCAACTATCAAAAGTGAAACCTCGTCTAGTTTGTATAACATCTTTTCTAAATCATTCGAGATGCATTGGGGAGTCGAAAAGATAAATTCCGCAGTTTTCCAGATATGTTTTCTTTTATCTGATGGGGTTTTGCCAGTAAATAATTGCATGTCTGCCCAGTCTTCTGGAAGATTTTTTTTAAATGATTCAAAGTGTTGCTCAATTAAGGGGCGGGTTGGTGCTAGAATTAAAATTTTCTCTAGAGGGAATTGTTTGAATCTGTCGATTGTCATCATTAGTGCGATAAGTGTTTTACCGGTTCCTGTTGGCAAGACTACGAGGCAATCTTTTTCTTTACAAGTATTAAATATAGTTTCTTGATATTTCCTGGGGGTTATAGCTAGCTCCTTCATTGGTTTCTCAAATTAAATAAGTTTATAAGTTTTGAATTGATTTAGGCAATATGATAGACGTGACGATTCCGCTTTGGATGTATCCGATTTTGATTTGGACGATTATCTGGAAAGCTGTCGCGGCATGGAATGCTGCCAGAAAAGGACATTTGATTTGGTTTGTCGCATTTTTTGTTGTTAATACAATTGGAATTTTACCAATGGTTTATCTTTTCTTTTTTCAAAATATGAATTTTTCCGCAAAAGGTAGAAAGAAAGTCAAGAAGAGGGTTGACAAGAAGACTAGAAAAAAGAAGTTTCCTGTTTTGTTTAAATAATCCTTAAGCTCCAAATTAGCAGAATTGTTGCGACTGTAAAGATAACTGCCCACAATCCCTTGCTTGCATAAAATATTTTTGAACCATCGAGTCTTGCGATTGGAAGAGTTGACCAGAATATAAAATATATACTTAATTTTGTGAAGAGTTCAAACCCTGCTACATATCCTACTACTGCCAATATTAGATTTGCTGTTATTGCCCATATTGTAATCCATGCCATGTGCCATTCGGTAACTTCACTAAACCTGTAAAGCCCGTGTCGCTTTGCCACCCTTTCTGTTTTTGCTACTACATCAAATTCTAATATTCCTAGCCATAGAAAAAATCCTTTTGTAAAGAGAGTTAAAATTAATGGAAGCCAGATCATTGGAATTGGTTTTTTAAAATGCATATCTGTTCTGAGTCCAAATTGATACCACGTCCAAAGTTTTGTTCTAACTGCTGTTTCAAAATGATAGCCAACTGCTTTTTTAACTAAGACATTTACTCCTAAAATAATTAAGAAGCTTGCTAGTGCCGCGTAGATTATTGATTGTTCTTTATATCCTACTGCTAGTGCCAAAACTATTGCAGCTAAGACAATTATGAGGGCTTCCTTTGTATTTTCTTTAATGTCCATATTTTAGCTAAGCCTGTATTTTTTATAAACTATTGGGTTGTATGTAATCGATGAAAATTTTCTGTTATCTTTTTGTGTTTTTGTTATGTATTTTGTATTATAGATATGTATTTAAATGAAAAGTTTTTAATCTAATTATGTTAAAAATAAAAAGAATGAGCGAAGTTGTTGGGAAGAGAGTTTATACCGACTCTGGTGATTTGTTTGGAATGATTGAGGAAGTTAATTTAATTGATAATAAGGTAGATGGATGGAGAATTGTTGTGGCTCGTGAATCCGGGATGGCGCAGGTTCTTGGTGGAGCTCGAGGGATTATTGTTCCGCATCAGTTTATCAAGGCGATTGGGGATGTTATTATAATCAATAGAAATGCTGTTCCTATTCGGGCAGAAGAGGATGATCTTCCCCTAGAAGAAGAGGAACTAATTTAGATTCTTTCTGATAATTTTGTCGTGATAATTTTTTCATGTGCGTTAGCACACTTCAAAAATTCTAACTTAAAAATTATCTATTAAGAATCTAAATTGTTTTTCATAACATTTATATAGGATTTTGATTTGGTTTATTTATGGAAAATATATTTGTGAGTTCGTTTTTTACTGAGATGCTTTTACCATTTTTGTTTGTGTTTGTTGTGACATTTGCAATTTTACAGAAATCGAAAATTTTGGGTGAAGGGAAAGCACAGATTGATGCGATAGTTGCCTTGGTTGTTGGTTTACTTCTAATTGGTGTTCCTGCTCCTAGAAACATTATTGTTGGGATAATGCCGTGGATGACTGTTGGGATCGCGGTTATTTTAGTGTTTTTAATTTTATATGGATTTGTTGCTGGCGACTTATCTAAAGCACCTAGTTGGATGAAAATTGTTTTTGGTATTTTGGCGGGTGTGTTCACTACGGGTGTTATATTACATGTTAGTGGTATGGGTGCAACTGTTTCGAATTGGCTTTTTGGTGGTGGTAGCGGTGCTGTTTGGACAAATGTTTTGATGCTTATTTTAATTATTGGAGCAGTAGCGGTTGCGCTTTTCGGTGGGAAGAAAAAAAAGAAAGATTAAGACAGAATTTTAGGAAGATATATAAATGAGATTTCTCTTAACTGATTATGGCTATGACGATTACCGATGTTCTGAATGTTTGGAGTGAGATGGGAATATTTTCTTATGTGATTCCGTTTCTGTTGATTTTCGCGATTGTGTATGCAATTCTTGATAAGACAAAAATTTTGGGTGAGGATAATAAAGGTATCTTGGCAATTATTTCTGTTTCTGTAGGGTTGCTGTCATTACAATTTGATTTTGTGTCAAACTTTTTTGCGGTGATTTTTCCTAGGTTTGGAATTGGGTTATCTGTTTTCTTAGTATTGATAATTATGATTGGGTTTTTCTTTCCTAAAGTACAAGATGGTAGAAAAGGTCAGTGGATTGGTTATACTGTTGGAATTGGGACTGTGGTCTGGGCGTTAAGTGAGTGGGACGAATGGACGAATTATGGTGGATTTGGAGGATGGTTTAGTGAATATGCTTGGGCGTTAATTGTGTTGGGAGTTATTATTGGGCTTATTGTGTTTACTATGAATAGCGGGAAGGGTAAAGCCCCTAGGTCAGCTGCGTAAAATGGCATCAATCCCAATGGTTAGTTATTTTATGCCTATTTTTGTATTTTTATTGGCTTTCATTGTAGTTTATGTATTATTGAAAAAGACAGAGATTCTTGGGAAGAGTGAACCTGTGGCACTTATTATTTCAGCTGTATTATCTATCATCTTTGTTGTTAGAGTAATATTATTCAATTTCGTTAAATTTAGTTCTATGTGGTTTAGCGCTAGTGCGATTGGGCTTTTTCTTTTATTGGTTGTTTTAACATTTTTACCATGGAAGACTCGGTGGGGATTTTTTGCAAAAGACAATTGGGTTTCTTGGATTTTCTTAGGATTAGTTATTATATTCTTCTTAGTATCTTCGTTATATATTTTATAGATAATTATTTGGACATCTTTTTCAGTTCGTTGTAATTATCTATTAAAGGATTCATTAATTTTGATACAGTGCCGTGGAGATTGTCTAAATCTTTGTGTATCATTGCATTGCCTTCTCCAAATTCTCCAATTTTTCCTATGATTGCTTGTTGTAGTTTCCCTATAGTATCTTCTATTCTTTTTAGTCTATCATCTATATCTCCAACCTTGTCTTGAATGTTATTTTTGAAGGAGGTAATGTCTCCAACTTTCTTTTTATATTTATTGAGTTTTTCTGTTGCAACCTGCTCGGCTATTTCTGAAATTGTTTCGCTGTCCATTGCTGGTTGAGGTGCATAGTAATCTTGTTGAGAATATGCCTGAGGTGTTTGTTGATAATAGTCGTCTTGGGGCTGGCCATCGGCGACTGGAGGTTGATATTCGTTAACCGGAGCTTGATAGGCTTCTTGTCCTGGAGCTTGTGGTGCTGGGGCCTCTTGAGGATATACCTCTGGAGCTTGTGGAGCTGGAGCCTGTGGGGCGACTGGAGGCATTGGGGGAGCTTGCTCAGGCTGACCAGACATAATCGAAGATGTCATTTCTGAAGGGGCTTGTTGTGGGGCTGCATTTTCTGGAGGAGACACAGCGTTTTTTATTTTTGCCTGATTAAAAGAATCATTGATCTCGGCTGGGGCAATTCCTTCATTTTGTAGTTGAGTGGAGATCTCTGTATCAGATTTTCCTCCTTTTTGCATTTCCATTATTTTGTCTAAGGTTGTCATTCTATTCTATTGTTTTTATAGTTTTTATTTATTTGCCTAAGGTCCAATATTTTTTTGAATTTTTGATTTCTCTTTTGGCAGCTTGGTTTCAGTAGTTTTTGAATTTAGTTTCGTTTCAATTAATTCTTCTATATCTTTTTTTCTTACGAATTCAAGAGGTTGGAAATCTTTAAGCATTCTTTCTATTATAACCATTTCTTCTCGTTTTACAAATTTATTAAATTCTGTTAATAAGCTGTTCGAAACTTTTTTTATTTTTTCTAAATCTTTTTTTATTTCCTGGTTATCCTTTTTTATAATATTAAGATCATCTTCGATTTCTTGTCGTGAAGATATTAGATTTTTGCCTAAGAGTAAAACCCGTTCTCTAATTAATCGGTTTCGTTCGTCAATATCTCTTAATTTTGTATTAAAATCAGCTAGGGCAAACTGGGCTTGGTTATTAGGTTCTTGTTTTTCTGCCATGTTAGATTGTAGGAAGAGATGTTTATAATTCTTTAGCTCAGGGTGAATGCAAATGCTTCTTTAGGATACATATATTTTAATATAAGATTTGGTTTTAATTTTAAGTAGAGGCATAAAAAATAAAAAATGATATTTAAGAGTGGTACGCCGTTGTATTCTTACGAAGTGGTTCGTGAGAGTAGTGAGAATGTGATGTATATTAATTATCTTGGTGCGAGCTCTGTGCCGTCACTGATTGATTCTTCGGAGGTTATGGCTAAGACAATTGATAATTTGAAAGAGGATCCCAATATTGCTAGGATTGTTTTTGTTCAACAGAGAAATTATTCTCATGATTTTTCACAGGTTAAAATGTTGGTTGAGGTTGCGCATCTTTCTGACTTTTTGATTAAACAGGAAAAAATCACATCTAATGATAAGTTGTTGAATGTGGGAGAGTTTTATCAGGAGGCGCATGCATTTTTTAATCGTATTATTAACGAGTCGTTATCTACGGATCCAATAAAAGCCTATCGTGAATTGAAGGGAATGTTATTTACTAAGAGGGCAGAGTTGGGGGCGAGAGATGGAGTAAATAGGGATATTGAGAATTATATTAGGATACTTGAGAAAGTAGTTGGTTTTTTTGATGAACTTGGTTTGATTATTAAATTGAAAGAGTCATTTGATTCTTATGTTGCTGGTGATAGGGATATTTATTCGGAGATTTTTCGTGCGGATATTATGCCGAATTTTACTTTTACTAGGATGGTTGCTCGGGTTCCAGAAGATTCTGAAATTATAAAACAGTATACAATTGCAAAGGGTAGCGACGAGAGTCTAGTTACAATTTTTAAGAGAAAGAATAAGACTAAATTGATTTATCATTTGTCCCCCCCAGAATATTTGTTAGAGGAAAATCACCATATGCTTTTGAATTTGGCTCGGAATGTTTTGATTGAGCATCGTCCGAGCACAGAGGAATTTAATGATCCTGAGAGGACGCGGCAGGTTTTTTTTTAATGTGGCGAAAGATTTATTGTCGGACTTGGCTGCTAGCAAGAATGTGAATATAAGCTACAAGGAGTTAACTGGGTTGGCAAATATTTTAGTTAGACATACAATTGGGTTTGGTGTTTTAGAAGTTTTATTGCAAGATCCGAATTTGCAAGATATTATGGCGAACGCGCCTATTTCATTATCGCCAATTTTTGTTAGGCATAATGAATTTGATGAATGTGTTACAAATTTAATTCCGAGTTCGGAAGATGCGGATTCATGGGCTGCGAAGTTCAGGATGATGTCTGGTAGAGCGTTGGATGAGGCGAATCCTATATTAGATACAAATTTGGAATTAAATAAAATTAGTGCTAGGGTTGCGATTATTCAGCAGCCTCTGTCAGCTGGTGGTTTGGCATATACCTTGAGGAGACATAGGAGTAAGCCATGGACTTTGCCGTTGTTTATTAAGAATAGAATGATTGATAGCTTAGGGGCTGGGTTGTTGAGTTTTATGATTGATGGTGCGCGGACAATGTTGGTTGCTGGAACTCGGTCGTCTGGTAAAACGAGTTTGTTAAGTGCGTTGCTTTTAGAGATCATGCCAAATCATAGAATTATTACTGTGGAGGATACTTTGGAAATTCCGGTTGCAGCTATGAGAAATTTAGATTATGATATTTTATCGATGAAGGTTCGTTCGGCTCTGGCTGGCGAATCTACAGAGATTTCTGCAGAAGAGGGGATTCGTGCGTCGTTGCGTTTGGGTGATTCATCCTTGATTGTTGGGGAAATTCGTTCTGCTGAGGCAAAAGCATTATATGAGGCTATGAGGGTTGGAGCTTTAGCAAATGTTGTTGCGGGCACGATTCATGGTGGTTCTCCTTATTCGGTTTTCGACAGAGTTGTTAATGATTTAGCTGTACCTATAACTTCATTCAAAGCTACAGATTTAATCGTTGTTGCTAATCCAATTAAATCTGCTGACGGATTGCATTCTTGGCGTCGGGTTTTGCAGATTACAGAGGTTCGGAAACATTGGACTAAAGATCCCTTGGAGGAAGGTGGTTTTGCAGATTTGATGAAGTATGATGTCGAGAGTGATATAATGAAACCGTCGGAGGATTTGATTAATGGGGATTCTGAGATTATGAAAGGAATTGCGTCGAATGTTAAAGGATGGGCAGGTGATTGGGATGCGGTTTGGGATAATGTTATTCTTCGTCAAAAGATTAAACAAGAGATAGTGGATTTTTCTGAGAAAGTAAAAATACCGGAGTTGTTAGAGGCAGAATTTACAGTTAAATCAAATAATGTGTTTCACCAACTTTCGGACGAGGTGACTGCAGATATTGGATTGCCTACAAGCGAGGTTGTTTTTCCCAAGTGGTGCCGATGGCTAGAAAAAGAATCTAAAAAATATAATTTGTAATTGATTTATGCTTCGTTGGAAGAATACTTGCGTACGTTTGTACGCGGCGCAATCTTCCGCCTTGTCTAAACCTAATTAAAATTTATTTTTGTTGGGGAAGGGGAAGTGGAGAGAAGGTTTATATATATGTTTTTTATTAAATTGTTAAGATGGTGAAGAATATTAAGTTGGGTTTGGTTTTTGGAGGTTTGATTTTAGTTTTAATTGCGGTTTTTGTTATGGGGGCAGGGATTGATTCGGTGAGTCTTGTGACTCCTGCGAATGATTCTTGGACGACGGGAACTAATGAGACTATAGCTTTTGTTTTTAATTATACGGGAGAGAATGCATCGGCTTCGTGTGAATTATTTTTTAATGATACGGCTTATGGGTTGAATGTAAGTACTTTAAACGCGACGAGTACCACTCTTTATGGAAATGCGACAATTGCCGAAGGGACTGATGTAGCTTGGTATATTAATTGTACAAATGGTTCTACTGTAATGTCAGATGTTTGGTATTTGAATGTTGATAGAACTAATCCAGCGATTTTGACAGTCTATCCAACTGCTACGAATTACACAACGGCTCCAACGGCTTTTAATTTTAGTTATACAGAGGCGAATTGCGATAAGGTTTGGTATTCAAATGATTCGGGGGCAACTAATTATTCGGTCCAGGCTTGTACTTCTAATTTTACAAGTATGGTGGCTGCAGAGGATAGTAATACGTGGATAGTTTATATGAATGATTCGGCAGGAAATGAAAATAGTTCTTCGGTTACATTTGTTTATGATACGACTGATCCGGTTGCCTCAGCTTCATGTAGTCCATCTTCTGTTACCTCGGGAACTAGTGTTACGTGTACTTGTAGTGGGACAGATAGTGGTTCTGGAATTAATTCATCTTTGACAACTGCAGGTTCAACTGTTACAACTTCTGCTACTGGGACTTTTTCGTATACATGTTCTGTGACAGATAATGTAGGAAATACTGATACAGATAGTGCCAGTTATGTGGTGAGTAGTAGTACGAGTAGTAGTGGCTCTACTACAGCAAATTTTTGGACAAAGGGAACTCATATTGTTTCGGATGAACAGTTTAAAGAGGGTTTTACTAGGCAGCTTTTAGCTAAGCAAAGATTTCAAATTCAGGTAGATTCTGAGGAGCATCATGTTGGAGTTATTGAGATGACTGCTACGACAGCGACAGTCAATATTTCTTCGGATCCTCAGCAAGTAGTTTTGTCAGTAGGGGACGAAGAGAAGTTTGAAGTTTCTGGAGATAATTATTATGATATTTTAGTTAAGTTGAATTCTATTGAAGATGATGAGGCGAATGTTACAATTCAGTTGATAAATGAGGAAATTTCTGAAGAGATTAATGTAGGGGAGAGTGACGTTGTGGGCGAAGAAGATGTTTCTGTGGACGATGGAACAGATGAAGGTTATATGGTATGGATTATTATAGGAGTAGTTATTGTTGGGGTGATTGTGACTGTTGTAATTTTTATGAAGAAGAAGGGCGTTTTTTAATTTGATGTTCGTTAAATATATTTATATAATTAATTTTCTTGTTTTTAATAGGTGATATGGTAAATAGTTATATTTTAGAGGTGGAAGTGAATGGTTGTTAAGCCGAGTACGGACGATATTTTGAAGAAGTATGGGGCCAAGATAGAATCGCAGATGAAAGGCTATAATAAGGCTGGGCAGCAGAGTTCTGAGGTTGGGGGTAAGTTTTCGCAGAGCTATGAGAAGTTTAGGTCGTCGATGTCTCCTGAATTTACTAGATATGAAAGATGGTGTAAATCTCTTGGGAATTCATTTAAGATTAAAGTTGGTGAGAAAGACAGGGCGCGGATAGAAAAAAATATTGGGGTTGCGCATTTGAATGTTACAGCCTCGGAGGTTGTTGTCTTTTCTACGGTACTTTTGTTTTTGACTTTGTTTGGAGGGATTTTATTTTTTGTTGCCACATGGTTATTGACAGATGTATTTTCTGGAATGTTTTTATTTTTAGTATTTGCTCTTGGGATATTTTTGTTTTTTTACTCCTCTAAAACTCCCGAACGTCTGGCAATGAAATGGAGATTAAAGGCATCTTCACAGATGGTTCCTGCGATTTTGTATATTGTTGTATATATGAAACATACCTCTAATTTTGAGAAAGCTGTTAGTTTTGCATCTGAGCATTTACAACCTCCTTTATCTTTAGACTTCCGGAAGATTTTTTGGGATGTAGAGGTTGGAAAATTTTCGACAATTAAAGAGAGTGTAGATAATTATCTGATTGGCTGGAAGGATTATAGTATGGAGTTTGTTGAGGCGTTTCATTTGATTGAATCGAGTTTGTACGAACCAAATGAGGGGCGTAGGGTTAATGTTCTGGAGAAGTCGTTGCAGGTTATTCTGGACGGTGTTTATGATAAGATGTTGAAATATACACATGAGGTTAAGGCGCCGTTGACGAATATTTATATGCTTGGAATTGTTTTACCAACTTTATCTTTGGCTATTTTGCCGTTGGCATCTACGATGATGGGGGGCTCAATTAAATGGTATCATGTAGCGCTGGTTTTCAATATTATAATCCCGTTTATGGTTGTCTATATGACGGGAAAGGTTATGGCAGAGAGACCGGGTGGTCATGGTGAGTCGAGCTTGTTGGAAAAAAATCCTTTGTATGCTCAATATAAGAGCAATGCAGCTTATGGTAAGGCTATATTGATGGCACTGCCTTTGTTTTTGATTGGACTGATTCCTTTTTTATGGAGGTATACAGACATTCCACTTTGGCTTGGAACTACTAGAGATTATTCTTGGTCACAGCTAGGTTTGGGCTTTATGGGAGGTGGAGGTGCGTTTGGTATTGTTTCTTCAACTGGAGTATTGTATGGACCGTCGGGTGCCTTGGCATTGTTACTAAGTTTGTTTATTCCTATCTCTGTTGCATTGGTGTTCATAGTTGTATTTAAAGCAAAGACGAAGGAAATTTTGAAGACAAGAAAACAATATAAGGATGTAGAAAAAGAATTTACGTCGTCTTTGTTTCAACTGGGAAATAGGATTGGTGATGGTATGCCTGCGGAGATTGCGTTTGCAAAGGTTAGTGAATCTACAAAAGGGACAGCGACTGAAGGATTCTTTAGGATTGTTAATGAGAATATTCAGCAGTTAGGTATGAGTTTAGAAAGGGCACTGTTTGATCCGAAGAGGGGAGCGGTTGTGTTTTATCCTTCACAGTTAGTTGGTACTTCTATGAGGATATTGGTTGAATCTGTGAAGAAGGGGTTGCAGGTTGCGGCTAGGAGTTTGATGGCGATTAGTGATTACGTTAAAAATATTAAAAAAATTAATGAAAGATTAAATGATTTGTTGGCGGATATTATTTCTGATATGAAGTCAAATATGACTTTCTTGGCACCTTTGTTATCTGGTATTATTATTGGTTTGGCTGGAATGATCTCTGCAATTTTAGGTAGTCTGGGGGCTATGTTTGAGGGTGGAGATTTAGGTTCGGGAGCAGCTGACGGAATCGGTGGAATCGGTAATCTTTTAGGTATGTTTGACCCCGTGTTGATGCTTCCAACTTATTGGTTGCAGATTGCTATAGGGATTTATTTAATTGAGGTCGTTTTTATTTTGACGTCAACTTTAGTTACAATTAGTGCGGGGAGAGATCCTTTGCAGACGACGGCAGAGATTGGAAATAATTTAAGAAAGAGTATTATATTATATACGATTGTTGCAACTGCGTCGGTTGTGGGATTGACTTTGATTGGCGCGGTAGCACTAGCTAATCTAGCTTAGCCCTTGGCGGCGACTTATACTTCGTTGGGCAAATGCTCGCGTATATTAATACGCCACACATTCGTCCGTCTCATCTAGAGTAATATCGAAGATGTTTCACTATCCATTTTTCAGAGGTCTGAAGAATGGCTAAACCTACTAAGAACTAAGTTGAGGATAAATTTATATAGATATTATTTTTATATAAGAATATGAAGAAGATGGCGATGCAGATGGCGATTTCAACGGTTATTTTAATTGTGTTAGGTGTTTTGGTTTTGTCTGGATTGATATTTATGTTTGTTAATCAGATTGGATTTTTTAAAGAATATGTAGATGTCGCGGATAGTAATGTAGATGTCGTGGTTAGTGCCTGTAATTTGTTGGTAACCGGTGATTCTTTGTATACATATTGTTGTGAAAAGAAAAAGGTTTATTTTGGAGAGGGATTGGAAGAAGTTGAGGTAAATTGCGACGAAGCTAGTAAGTTAGATTGGTCGTCGAGTAGAATAGAGATAATGGATTGTTCTAGTGTGAGTTGCATTTAGCAAAGTTTATAAATAAAAAGAGTGTTGGTATATCATGAGAGTGGTGGACAAAAAAGGTGAGATGACTATACCTATAATTATTGCGGTTGTTATTGGAGTCATACTTTTGATTTTTTTACTGTCCGGCTTTAGTAGCCAGGGAAGGAGTTTTAGAGATGTTATAGCTAATCTTGGTGGTGGGAGTGCCAATGTAGATACTGTAATGACTGGTTGTGAGATTGCTTGTGAAGGTGATAGTAGCCATAGTTATTGTGAGCAAGAAAGAAGGGTTGACTATGGTGATAAGACTTGGGAGAAAGGAAGTTGTTCTACATTAGAAGATAAAAGTACCAAAATTACAATTTCGCCTTGTGATATAGATTGTGGTGAGTATACTGTGCCTGCGTTAGAATCTAGCGAAGCTGCAGAATAAAAGTATTTTAGGAATATTTATTAATTGATTTATTGTGGTATATTTGTAGAGAGGTGAGTTTGGATAACTTTCGTTTCTATTTTAAATGGAGGAAAAATAAAAGATGGAAATGGAAGCAATTGTTAAAATGTTGATAGCGATTGTGGTATTGCTGGCTGTAGTGGGAATTATAATATTTTTGTTTAAAGGAAAAGGGGGCGATGCTTTGGCTTCTTTTATGCGTGTGATAAAGTTTGGACAATGATATCTTCTAGATATTTACGATGTTTAAATAGAAAAAAGGGAAGCTTGGGAGTAAATAGGATGGTTTTGTTTGTCTTGTTTGCTTTTGTAGCATTGGTTTTAATAGGGATTTTTACGGAAGGGTTTGGTTCATTGAGAGATCAACTTGCTAATAAGTTTGATGAGCTTGAGTTTTTGAAAGATAGTGGAGGCGATGGAGATTGCAATGAGCGTCGAGAAAGTATATCTGGTGTCGCTAGTGGAGTAATTATAACTTGTACTGATAGTTGTACTTTTGATAGCGATTCTGAAACTTTTCTCGGTGCGAGTAAATTTAAAATTAGTAATGATGGGTTTGGAGCGTGGATGGTCGAGAGTGAAAAATGGGAAAATGTTGATTCTTGGGGAAATGATTTGGGAGAATCTGAAAAACATAGAGATGCGTATAGAGCACTAGAAAAAGTGTTTGATGGGTTTTATGAGACGAGTGGGGATGGAAATAGTAGAGAGAAATTTTTTGAGCCTATGGAGTTTGACTCTGATGCTTATCTTAGAATAATGGTTGTTTCAAATAGAGATATGGAAATTATTTTTGACTGGAATGGAGAGAGATGGCTGAGAACTTTTGGGGAGTATACTTCTTATGAAACTGATGACGAAAAAGTTTTTACAGAAATTTATGGCAGCTATAAATACGGGTATGATGTTTATTGGAATTACAAAGGAGATGGTGCACTTGTAGTTCCGATTTCTGGATTTAATGTAAATTTTAAGGATGTTGATAGAACTAAGAATGAATTTGATTTGTGGCTAGGACAGAAGGTGAATGAGATAGATAGTGGAGAGGATAGTGTCGGTTTTTATGTTGAGATTGAGGATCCTTGGAGGAATACTGTTTATTTTTATAAAGATAATAAATGGAAAAAAGATGGATGGTGGTTTGATACAAAAATGGAAGATGAAAAAGTTTTGGATGGTATTTTTGAGGCTCACCAGGAAAGGTATGAAATAACTTGGCACTATCACAAGGATGAGAGAGTGTTTCTTCCGATTAGCAATGAGGAGATATTATCAAGGAGTGATTTACGTAGTGAGGAAGAGTTTGAAAAATGGTTTAATGATACTCAGGATAATTGGACGGAGACGAAAGAGGATCAGGAAGATTTGCTCGAAGATTTTTCTTGGTATTTGAGAGAATATTCTGTTAGTTTTGAGGGTGAAGAATTTTATGTTAAGATGTTGAAGATTTTTGAGGATGAACGTTCTAAGATTTTGATTTATTTTAATAGTAGTAGTGACGGTAAGTTTGGAGTGTATCTCGAAGAGGGAGAATTAATTCTAGCTTATGGGGATACGTTTAAAGATTCAATCGTAAATGACGTACTAGATTTTTCGGATGAAGAATGGAGAGAGTTGGCTAAGGTTAGTGAGATATATGAGCGTCTTGTGAAGAGGTGTAGAAAATGAAATCTGGAAAATTTGAAGTAGATAATATTATGGGATTAGTTTTAGCTTTTGGTGCGGTAATTATTTTATTGATACTATCTGGCTCTTTACTCGTTCCATATTTTGATAAATTAGACAAGGGAGCGGAAGGGTATTTTAATACGCTAATGAAAGAGATTGTAGTTGCAGACGGGGGGGGCGAGGGCGAGTTTAGTTTATGGCAAGAGATTGATGAGGAAGAGATGGACTTTTTTTTGATTTATTTTGGGGATAAATATACATTTGCCTTTGATGATAGAACTTTTTTGTCGGCAGGTAGTGAAAATATATTATGTATTTGTTATTGGGATGGTGAGGAAGGGGTGTGTGATTATTGTGAAAATTTAAAATATCCTGTTAAATATGATGAAAAGTATGACCCGTGGATAGTTGCGTCGGAAAAACTTTTAATTAAAAAAAGTGGAGATAGTTATGAGTTTGTTAAAGTTGAGAAATAAGAAGGCACAGGAGGCAATTAGTTCTATACTGAGATGGCTTTTGTATTTGGGGATTCTTGCAGTTGCTCTTTTTGCGATTAGATCAATTATTATTAAAGCTAGCGGATAGGGAGAGGGGGTCATTGAATATGTGTGAGAACCTGCAAGCAGGTAATTTTATTAAGTTAATTTGGCATGTGTTTTTATGGTTTTAAATAAAAGGGGTTTGCATTGGGGATTTATTATAGCTATGATAACTGGATTGATAGTTGTGGGGATTGGTTATTTTATTTTTCATGAATCTTCTACGGATGGCGATATTCATTGGGAAGGATGCCGACAATCATTGGTGGCTAGAAATATGTTGCCAGAAAAGGATCTTGCTATTGCAGTTGCTTCCACAAAAGGAGCCTTGCCATTAAAGTGTGGGACCAAAATTATTAATATAGATTATGAAGATTTAGAGAGGGCAGAGAAAGAGGTAGCGGAGACAATTAGCAGTTGTTGGTATATGTATGGGAAAGGGGAGTATAGAATTTTCCCTAGTTCTGCTTGGTCAGGAAGTGAGTTAAACACTCCTTGCATGGTTTGTGCTAGAATACATTTGGACAAAGAGGTTAGGGAATTTTATAGTGATAATATAAGAGAAGATGGTAGAATTGATATTAAATATAGCCTTGATGGACAGTTAGAAGGATATGGTGTAAGCTTTTGGGAGTATTTGAATCCAGATAGAGGTGGGAAAGCGTTTATGTATTTTAATGATTGGGCAGAGGAGGGATTCTCTATAGAGATTCATGAAGAGCCAAATTTAATATCAGCAGAGATTCCTGACGATGTGAAAGCTTTTAATTTTCCTCAATATTTGGATCCTGAAAAAGGAGATTTATTTATTTTTTATGTACAGCCAACAGTCAAGATTCCTATGTCTTCTGATTTTGCAGTTGAACCTTATATGGGATTGGTCCAGTATGATAATTTTGATAAATTAAGTGAACCATGGGTAGAATATAGTGGTGGACAATATGCTAAAGTTTGTAGCTCGATAGAGAGTGCGCCTGCTTAAGATGGAAAATAAAAAGAACATTAAAAATGCACCAGTTATTAATTTTAAAAATAAAATGAATAAAAGAGGTTCTATTTTAAATAAAGTAATAGTTCAGATAATTTTAATTGTGTTTATTCTTGGAATGTTTTTGTGGGTGACTGCAGATAGGATTAATAATCGTGGAGTTCGTCAGCAGGTTTTAGAAAAAGAGATAGCTTTGTTGGTTGATTCAGCTGTTTCTGGAATGAGTTTTGAAATTTATAAGTTGAATGTTAATGGTATTGTTAATAATATTGAGGCAAAAAATGGAAATATTTTTGTTTCTGTTGATGGGCTTAGTTCGTTGAAGGGGTATTCTTATTTCTCTAAATATGATGTGAGTGTTATTGAAGAGCCGAATAAATTTGTGGTGAAGGTAGAATGATGAACAATAAAGGGCAAAGTGGGAGTGGAATAATTACTATCTATAGAGTTTTGGCGGTGAGTGCTATTTCCTTTACCATCTTCTTTTTGTCGTCGATGTTTTATGATTATGAAATTAGCGTGAAAGATAGCGAGGCTCTAATTTTTGCTAGGCAGACGGTTGATTGTGTTGCACCGAATGGGATTTTAGATTTAGATAGTTTAAGAGAAAGTGGTGAAGGCATTTTTGCTTTCTGCGGACTTGATGAATCAGAGAGTGAGAGGTTTTTTCTTTCGATTAGTGTCGGTGGTAGCGCGGAGGAAATAGATAGATTGGTCGACGGGGACGAGGGTTTGGAATGGGTTCAAAAAATTTATGGCAGTGAATTTAAAACTGAAAGTGTTAAAAAATATGAACCTGGATATTATAATGGGGTTTTCCCAGTTCTTTTAAAGGATGATTCATATAAGGATGTTGAAATGAGAGTGGAGGTTATTGTTAAAGATGAAATCTAAGAGGGGGGTTATTGGAAGCTTTATGGTGTCTTTTATTGCGACGATTATTATTGTTTTAATTCTGGTTGGATTTGTACTTATGTCTTCGCTGGTTAAAGTAGTTAGTAAGGCTGATGCTGGGCTTGTTATTCATGACGAGAGTATGGTTGGTATTAACGACGGAATTGGTTATATGAATAATTATGCAAAGCTTATCGAGGCTAGATCAAAAGTTGGAACATATTTGTCTTTAGATCAGTCGTTATTGGAGGTAGGATATGAGAAATAACCGTGGTCAGTTTTTTGCGTTGTACCTAGTTTTTATAACGCTGTTTATGTGTGGGGTGGTGGCTGGGTTTTATTATATGCAGCAGGACGATATTCACGGGGCGCTTGTTTCTCCGATGGGGGTTTTGAAAGAGAGGGATTCTTTGGATATTTTTGAGGGGAAAGAAGTTGGTTTTATTGAGAGTTCGCTGGAGGTTGCGAGTGGACAGTTTGGAAGTGACGAATTTTACGATTCTTTTAGAGATAGTTTTATTCGTAGAGTTATGGGTGACGACGAGATGATGGAATTTCTTTTTGTCAATTTGTCTATTGATGGTGTTGAGATTAGAGAACAGGATAAAGGTCAGGAATTAGTTGAAAATGTTATTTACCCTAGTGGAAGTTACGGGCTTGTGAACGGAAAGCTTAGTTTTGTTCGTTCGAAAATTAGTAAAAGTTTTCTTTTAACAGCTAAGGATAAAAGTAAAATACATTTTCCGGTTGATTTTAGTTTTGAATTTGAGAGGAAATATTTGATAAGTAAAGGTGATGGGGAATTTGAGGTGGAGGTTGTATAATGGATAAAGTAATATCAGAGATATTTCATGAATCCATTTATTCAATCGTGGAGGTGAAAAATGGATTATGGAGGATCTGAACGTCGTAGGACGAAAAAGGATTTGAAAAGAAAGAGAATTGCTCGAGGATATAAGAGAGGTGGGCAGTTTAGGACTCAAGGTGTTTCTGAAAGTTCGGAAGAGAATAGTAAGGATAAGGGGAAAAATAAAAAGAAGAAATTAAGGAAATATTGAGAATGTTTGGATTTTTGTTTTGGTTATTTTTTATAGGAATTGTTGTAGCTGGCTTGCAAGATTTAAGGAGGAGGGAGGTTGATAATTGGTTAAATTTGTTTTTATTATTCGCAGGTTTTATTTTTATTTTTTATAGGGCAATTTTCGAAAATAATATTGAAATTATTTTTCAGGCAGGATTTGCTCTGATTGTCATGTTTGCATTTATGAATTTATTTTATTATGGTAGAATTTTTGCTGGGGGAGATGCCAAATTATTGATAGCTATGACGGTATTTTTTATAGGAACTAATTTTGGTGAGACGTTGATTAATATTGGAATCTTTCTTTTATTTTTGATGTTTGCTGGTTCTGTTTATGGAATGATTTATTCTTTTATATTGTATATTAGAGATTCTAAAAAAATAAATAAAGAAGTTCGACGGATAGCAAAGAGCAAGTGGGCGCTTAGATATTGGGTGGTTAGTATTGGAGTATTTTTGGTTATATTTGGTTTTTTTAATTGGATATTTTTCTTAGTTGGAGTTGTAGGATTAATACTTTTGTTACTATTCCTCTTCGCTAAGGCGTTGGAAAATGTTGCGATGGTAAAAGATGTTTCTGGTAATGAGTTGAGAGAGGGAGATTGGTTAGTTAATGACATTAGGATTGGTGGCAAGGTAATTAAAGCAGATTGGGACGGTTTGTCTTTGGAAAATATTAAGTTATTAAAAAATAAAAAGAAGGTTAAAATTAAAAGCGGGTTGCCATTTGTCCCGGCGTTTTTGATTGCGTTTTTGGGATATAATTTTTTGAGGGAGATTGTTATAGAATTTTTTATGAGGACTTTAAGTTAGATAGTATTCAAGGAATTCGAGGAGGTAGGACTGGAATTTTTTCTTTTTTTGGTTCAAAGACATCTTTTATTTCGACTTCTTTTGGTTTTAGAATTTCTTCTTGTAGAGCTTTAAGTTCTTCTTCTGGGGCTTGTCTTTTTTCAGTTTCGTCGCCGTATATTGGGATTACTTCAAGTAGTGCATGATCCATTATTTCTATTTCATTAATTTTAACTTTGTTTGGACTTAATCTGGCTTGGAGTTCTTTGGAGATTTCTTTTGCAAAGTTTTTTGTTGATTGTGCAATTTTGTTTGAATGTTCTTTCGGGATGACTAGTGAGTGCCCTTTGCTTAAAGGGTTAATTTCTAAAATTGCTATATTGTCTTTGTCTTCGGAAATCTTGAAAGAAGGGGTTTTGCCTGCGACAATTGAGCAGAAGATACATTGTTCTCCGAGATGTGTTAGTTTATTTTGTTCGACGAATGTTTCAACTTCTTCTATTGACATAGAATTGACTTGTTCTTTTATTTGTGTTCTTCTATCTTCAGGGAAATTTTCTAATTGGCTTAAAAGATGTTCTTTAATTTTGTCAGATTCTTCTTCTGTAATTGGCATATTAAAAAGAGGGGTTTTTGGGTTATAAATTTATCCTATCCAACTACTCTTCGATAGTCGATTAACTCGACTGAAGATACTTCTTCTATTTCAGAGATTGCATTTTCTACTTTGTCAGATTCTTCATCTTCAGAAAGTGCGATTGTTACAATAAGTGCTTTAAGTCCAAACGCGATTGGTTCTTCTTTTACTTCGTTAAAAACGCCTGATTCGAAAGTCTCAACAACTGTTTTTATTTTCGATTTAAGTTCTTCTAGATTTGTTTCTAAACTTTCAGGCATTATTTTGAATTGTATTCCTGCTGTTGCCATTTTAAAATTTATGGTCCTATGTGTCCACATTTGGGACATTTATATTCTACTGACAGGTTTCTGCATTTGTCGCATCTGAAAAGTTTTGAACTACATTTCGGACATGGGAAGCTTACGCCTTTTGATGTTTCTTTGTTACAACTTGTACATTTCATAATTAATTGTCTTGAAAATGGTTTATAAATATTAGGGTGAATATACATTGTATAGTTAACGGGTGCTATTAGCAACATATTTAAAAGATATTTTCTTCGATAAATTATGAAAAAGAAAATAAGCGCTACTACTATAATTTTAATAATTTTTACAATAGCTACCTTCTTTGGAGCATGGGGATATGACAAAATAAATCCTAAATACCTTTGGGATAGTTTAATTTTTATTTTTTTATTCTTAGCTATTCTGTCTTGGAAAATTGATAAAGTTAAGAAGAAAGATTAATCAATTCGATCCATCTATTGGGATTTTTTAATTTGACATCCGCCACCAATTCATAAGGAGGGTAATTAATCCCTTGATGATTTCTGATAAAATTATAATAAATAACATAACCTTTCAAAATAGTATTAGCACTTTCTACATTTCCATAAAAGCCACGCATTATTTTTGTTCTATCTCTAACATCATTATGGAATCTCTCAATAGGGATGCTAAAACCCTCCCCCTTTGATTCCCTAACGACGTTATGAACCACTTTATACATTTAACCAGAAACGACTGTTGTCAAAATCATATGCGAATTTTTGTGGAGATGATTTTTTCCATTTAACTCTTCCAACTCTTCGATACTTTATCTGTAAATAAAAAGTTATTGAGGAAATTGAGTTATCTTTTACAAAATTCTCAATTTTGATTCCGTCCTTATTTACTATATCTTTCAAATAAAAATGACCTTGTCCATCTGTAAACGGTTGAAGTATCCAATTTGTTTTATTTCCATAAAAACCACCTTTAAATTCAAATAATTCATCTTCAATTTTACACCATAATTTGCTAAAGACTTCAACCTCAACCTTACTATTATTTCTCATCTTAAATTGAAGATGAGAAAACTCTATTTGACTAAGACTAAAAGAAACTAAAACTTTGTAAATATCTTTTGCTATAAGATAAGTGAGGGTAGAATATACACAGAAAGCAAGAAGGTTTAACCAGTCGACTACCATAATAGATTTATTATTGATGTTTTTTTAAAGATTTATATGGTTTAAAGCACCTGTTAACTACACAATGTATGATATAATAGATCGTTGTATGAGATTGAATTGAATATTGGGATGTATCTCAATAATACTTAAATAGTGTCGGAGTGTTTTTTGTTTATGCAGAATTATGATTTACTTATAGAGAGAATTGCTAAGGCAGCTAATCTTGAAAAGTCGGAAATTGAGGAACGTGTCGAGGCGAAAAAGGCGAAATTGTCTGGGTTGATTTCTAGAGAGGGAGCGGCGCAAATTATTGCGGCGGAGTTGGGTATTAATTTTGAAAATCAAGATTTAAAGATTAGTGAGATGATACCTGGGATGAGGAGAGTTAATGTGATTGGGAAAATTATTAATTTGTTTCCTGTTAGAGAGTTTGAGAAAAATGGGAACAAGGGAAAGGTTGTGAATCTTATTTTGGCAGATGATACCGGAAATATTCGCCTTGTACTTTGGGATATGAATCATATTGAATTAATTGAGAATGAGACGATTAAACAGGGAGATGTTGTTGAGATTAAGAATGGTTCTACAAGAGAGGGAGAGATTCATTTGTCAGGATTTGGAGAGTTGAAAAAAAGTGATAAGGTTATGGAAGACGTGCAGACTGCGCCTAGTGTTAGTGAAGTAACTTTGGAAGAGGCTAGGCAGGGACAGAGTGTTCGGATTAGAGGGGTTGTTGTCCAGATTTTTCAGCCGAGGTTTTATTCAGTTTGTCCTGAGTGTAATAAAAAAGTGATTAAGGAGGGCGAGGTTAGCAAGTGTGCAGAGCATGGAGTAGTTACCCATAAGGACAAGGGGATTTTGAATTTTGTTTTGGATGACGGAACGGAAACTATGAGGGTTGTGATGTTCAGTGATCAAATTAATATATTAATTCCTGAAGGCGATTTGAAAGACGAGGGGAAGGCGACTGCGTTTAGAGATGATTTTATTGGGACAGAGATTTATTTGTCAGGAAATGTTAAAAGGAATCAGTTGTTTAATAATTTAGAGATTGTGGCTTCTGATGTTGAAAAGGGTAAGGTCGAAGAATTAATTCAATCCCTTAACGAGTAATACTTCGTTGGATAACCGTTCGTGTATGTTAATACGCCACACGAACATCCGTCTCGTCTTAATCTGTTAAGAGCCTGAATTATTAAATGAAGACGAAGAAATAAAAACTTTGATTTGTATAGGATAGGATGCTATTCAGAACCCATATTGTCTTTTCGTTGGTGGTTTATTTTTTACTTAGTTATATTTTAGAGATACCGTTTTGGGTTTTGGGTTTTGTTTTATTGTCTACAGCTTTTGTTGATATTGATATTAAAAATAGTAAGTTTGGGAATCAGTGGTATTTTCGTCCGTTGCAATGGATGACAAAACACAGGGGGGCTTTGCATAGTTTGATTTTTGCTTTACTTTTGAGTTTGTTTATTGGGATATTTACTTTATGGGGATGTTTTGGATTTTTTGTAGGATATTTTTCTCATTTGTTTTTGGATTGTTGGACTAAATCTGGCGTTAGATTATTTTGGCCATTGAAATTTAGAGTTAAAGGATTTGTTAAGAGTGGAAGCTGGGTGGAAGATATAATTTTTGTTTTGTTGTTATTTATAAATATTTTTATTATAGGAAAGATTTTTTATTTCCAAATCTTTATATAATGTGTCCAGTTGTTTATTTTATGAGAGGTAAGCGTGCTATTTCTGCGATTGTTGCGACGGTGTTGATAATTTTAATTACGGTTGCGGCAATTGGGGTTCTTTGGGTTGCGATTATTCCGATGATTCAGACGGCTGTGGATTTTTCTGATTTACAGGGTCGAGTTATGATTCTGAATAAAGGGTATACCGCTTATGATTCCGTTGAGGAGATTGCGATGGTTCAGGTGAAGCGAGATGTCGATGAGGGTGTTATGAATAGAATAAAAATTACTTTT